>JAUWMK010000206.1 GCA_030613185.1 Promethearchaeum sp. | reverse complement strand
GTTGCTGGTGAACTACTTTTAGAATACTATTACAAAAAATACGGTTTAGACACCAGATCTATGCGACTACCAGGTATTATAAGTAGTGAAACCCTACCAGGAGGCGGAACTACCGATTACGCAGTTGCAATTTATTATGAAGCAATAAAACAGAAAAAATACACTTGTTTCGTAAAAGAAGATACTGTTCTTCCGATGATGTATATGCCTGATTGCATAAAATGTATGGTAGATCTAATGGAAGCGGATCCTTCTACTCTTGAACGCCACGTATATAATGTAACTGGGATGAGTTTTTCTGCAGGGGATCTTGCAGCTGAAATTAAAAAACATATTCCGGAATTTGAAATTAAATACGAACCAGATTTTAGACAAGAAATTGCCGATTCATGGCCGATGTCAATTGATGATTCTCTAGCAAAAAAGGAATGGAATTGGAATCCCTCTTATGATTTAGCCTCAATGACCAAGGATATGTTAGAAGTTCTTGGAAAACGATTAAAATCTTAGAATACGTAAAAATTCCTTTGATCTATATTCTTTTTTTCTTTGATTTTTAGAAATAATTACTAACGATCCCCATAAATTCAAAAATGCATAAGTCGATACTATGTGTAATATGTGGTCGTCAAAACTTAAACAGAAACATACCATAATTTGTTTATTTTTGGTTATGATGGTAGGAATTCTCTCCATATCCAATTCTCAAGCCGATATTCCTACTGGGTCTCCAACCCAAATAAATGGTGAAGATTGGACTATTCAGATAGGTACCGAAGGTGCTGATTCCGTTAAGATTATAATTGATCCTAATAACAAGGATGCGATTATCCTAATCAAAGCATTTGTTAACTCAAATTATAATTGGTCTATAATGCGAGTAACTTCTGAGGGTGCTTTAGTGTGGAGCACAGAATTAGGTTCACCACATAATATTGCCTATAGTGGACTTTGTTTATCTCCAGATGGAGAAATTATATATACATTAACTGAAGGAATGTTTGAAAGTACTGTTTCAGCTCCAGAACCGGAGATTTATTTAGCTTCTTTTGAAGCGGACACTGGAATATATATTGATATGTATGCTTTGGAAAACCTCGGATATGAATTAACTACAGGGACTAATCCTGATATGCTTTTTCATCCCGATAATCCTGATCGATTGTTTATTCATTACCATAGTTACAATCCAGTGACATATCATAAAAAAATTCAGTTATTGGATTTTGATCTTGTTGGGAAAAGCCCGAAATGGGAATATACTTTTTCTATTGATATCTTTAGTCCAAAACCAGGAGGGATGTATTATTCACAGGGAAACCAATATCTGTATTACATCATCAACTATGTTACCTCTGATGGCCACGCACGTGCATTCTTATTAAAGTTTGATTCTGGTGGAACCGGAGTGCCTATATATGATTCAATTTCGGTTGGAACTGATGTAGATTACTACGTTAAAGGATTTTCTGGATATGGGTCTCAAATAGTTGCGGTTATTACCAGTAATGATGTAAATATAACCGAAAACACTTATGTTCAGTTTTTCGATAGTGACTTAAACATTGATTATCAATACAAACTTGCTCTTAATTATATCTACAATATTTATGTTATAGATGCCTATTTGTGGGATAGTGGATTAAAACTTTCTGTGTTAGGAACTGTCAAATATTCGAATGTGTTTCCTGAAGAAAATCCTCCTGAAGATCAAGGTCGTTTATCATTTATCGCAAATTATAAAATTGACCATATAAACGGATATCTTAAAATAATTAATGTCCATTATCATGGAATCACTCAATTTTATGAACGCTTGGAAGATACAGCTTTTCTACAAGGGTTTGGATATTATTTAACGGGATTTACGGAATTTTTTTCCGAATCGGAGAATAATAATGGCTTTTTAGCCAAATATCCTATGTTGACAACAACCACACCACTTGAGCCTGCTGGATCCACTATATTGGAAGATATAGGACATTATATTACTGAAAACTGGATTTCCTTAGGTGCTGGTGGCGGAGTTGGAGTATTGGTTGGTGGTTTGGTCATAGGACTATTTCGCCGAAAAAAATAACACACATTTAGTTGGATGATTGAATTTTTTTTTTCTTTTTGTAGGTATTATAACCATTGTAGAACACATAATATATTTCAATTTTCTTTTATTTCTATTAATGAATAAGTGTGAATTATGAAAACTGATGAAGTAAAAATTCAAATTAAAGGACCAGAGGGGAAATTAGAGACTCAACTAATTAAAGGTCATCTCGATGTTGGAATTATTGTTTGCCACCCACACCCACAGTATGGAGGCACCATGGCTTTTCCTGTTATAAGAATGCTTTATAAAGCCTTCGGTAATCTTGGACATCCATCCATTAGATTTAATTTTCGAGGTGTTGGAAATTCAGAAGGAATATCAGGAAATGGTGAAGGTGAGCGTGAAGATCTAATTTCTGTATGTAAATTTCTACTAAATGGAGAATTTGGGATAAGAAGAATATTAATTATTGGTTATTCATTTGGAGCAACAATAGGTGCATCGGTTAGTGGCGAATTTGATGAAATAATTGGATATGTTGCAATTTCCTACCCGTTTTCATTTATCCCACAATTTATTTCCCATGCTCAAATAAAAAAGCCCAAATTTTTTATTATTGGGGATAGGGATGATTTTACAACATTGGATGTATTTCAAAAAGAGTATAAACAAATGCCAGAACCCAAAGATATTAAAATCTTTCCAGGCGTTGATCATTTTTGGAGCGGTTCTGAAAATATATTGACTGAAACAATTATAGATTGGTTTAAACACAATTTTAAGTGAATACATATGCCTTCTCTCACAAATGATAATTTGCAGAAAAATATTTTAAAAATTGCATTGTCGGATTTTTTTTATAATTTTGGCCTGATTTGGGCAATTTATATCTTGTATTTCAGATATTTAAATTATGATTTTCAAGAAATTGGGCTGTTTGAAGCGATATGCTCAATTACAATTGTTTTAACCGAATTAGCAACTGGATCATTAGCGGACATAATCGGAAGGAGAAATACTGTAATATTGGGTAATATCTCAATGTTGATCTTAGCTCTTGTTTTAGGTTTGGGACAAGGAGGTATATTAATTTTAATAATTGCAGGAATTTTCGATGGATTAGATTTTTCCTTTCGTTCAGGAGCTCGCACAGCATTATTATATGATACAATGATTGAGCTAAATCGCGCTGATGAATTTCTAAAAGTGAGCGGTAGGATTCAAGCTTTTACCTTAATTTCAAAAATGATAGGTATGATAATTGGTAGTTTCCTTTTCCTTATCAATCCACGAATTCCCTATTGGATATGGAGTGCTTTTCTATTATTATCAATTATTATTCTCGCTCTTGTTAAAGAACCAAAAACATCTCCAAATCCATTGAAGTTAAACGAATTATGGCAAAATATGAAAGCTGGGGTTAAATTTATATTTAAAAATACGGGATTATTGTGGTTGACAGCATTCTTTTTATTGGCCGATGTTTTTACGGAATCATACTGGGATATTTACAGTCAAGAGCACCTGGTCAATCTTGGATTAACTATAAGGTGGATTGGTTTATTACTTGCTCTTTTAACCGGTTTCAGCAGCATAGCATCATATCACATAGCAGAAATCGAAAAGCGTCTTGGTGAGAAAGTAATGCTATTTCTAATTATTGGAGTACAAGGAACATTATTTCTTCTAATGATATTAGTTAATAACTGGGTTTGGATTTTGATTATTCTATTTTTCTTGACAATTAATAGAAATTTCTCATGGCTCTTGGAGGAAAATTATCGAAATAAATTAATTCCATCATCAATGCGCGCAGGTGTGTTATCTGCTGCAAGTTTTCTTAAAAATGGTCTTTTTGGTGGTTGGCTCATTATTTGGACATATGGGTTACTAATTGACTCCGTTGGAATTAGATATGTTTTACTTATTTCTTCATTAATTCTTTTAATATTTGGTTTTAGCATGATTTTATTACGAAAGAATAAAAACATCATCAACTAATCAATAATTGGATAAAAATATGATGAAAAAAACTAAAGTAATGATTGAAAATCTCCACTTAGATGGAGATGATGGATCTCTTATACCAATCAAATTACCTAAACATCAACAGAATTCATTCAATACTGCCATTCAAAATGCTGTTAACAATATTTTCAATGAATTTGGTGGTGGAAAACAATTACTCAATTCAAAAAAAAATGTATACATTAAACCTAACGGTATAGATACAAAACCTTATTGTCATACAAGGGTTGAAGTAATTGAGGCAGTAGTTAGATATTTCTTTGATTCTGGGGCAAAAAATATATACATTTTTGAAAATTGTACCCAGACGGCTTTTACTAGAATAATTTTTCACGTCCTTGGATATACAAAGATGTGTAAAAGAACAGGAGCTAAAGCAATATATTTGGATGAAGAAAAAATAGTTAGTAAATATGAATTCAAAGGAGGAGATTATGATCTTTCAACCTTTGGAGTGTCTGAAACTGTAGGAAGAGAATTAATCGATAATAGAGATAAGAATTTTTATATAAATATGCCAAAGTTAAAGACCCATTCGATGGCAGGGGCGACTTTCGGCATAAAGAATCAATGGGCTTTTCCTAAACATTTTGATCGAAAATTTGACCACAATTATAACCTGCATTCAAAATTAATTGATGTATTAGAATATATTCAACCTGATTTCACACTAATAGATGGCGTAGAAGGAACAACGCATGGACATTATCCCCCCACAGCTTTAGTTAAAGATATTGTTAAGCCTTTCCGAATATTAATTGGTGGTAAAGATGTGATTGCTACAGATTTAGTCGCAGCTCGTGTTTTTGGACTTGGGACTGAAGATATTCCACATTTAAAAATTGCTATTGAGCGAAATTTAGGGGTAGGGATTAAAAATTTGGATGATATAGATATAATCGGAGATTTATCTAAATTTACTGAAAAATACTCATATGATCTCGTTGACAAATTTCCAGAAGATGTGAATATTGTTTCGGGGAAAGAAATGTGGTGCCGAGAAGGTTGTAAGAATAATCCTCTCACACTTTTACAGACTTTTTATTTAGATTATGAAGGAAAAGGTGGATTTGATATGGTTGCAGGGAAAGGGTTTGATCTTAATGAAATTGATAATCTAAAAGGTCCTGTTTTTGTAGCAGGCCATTGTGCGATTGAAGAAGTTGGAGAAAGGCTTCTAAAGCGACTGGGTAAAAAGAAAGTGTATTTTTCAGATGGATGTAATAATTTAGGGCAATCTACTGCAGCTTTATCGCATTTAATGAAAGTAAATATTCTTGATCTTGTGCCAATAAATCCATTTATCTCAGTAAAATTGTTATTACAAGCGAAATTGCATAAAACTCATGCAAATATCCCATCATTTTTGTCCAAGTGGATTAAAACTGTTTAGGATTTAAAAAAAAAAAAACATAATTCCGATGAAACAAAGAAAAAAAATTAAACAAACATTTTTCTCAAAGAAAAATTGTATCACCATAAAAAGGTCCCGAACCAGAGAATACTTGCATAATATTCCAGCCAATACCATCCCCGTTATCATTGTATAATGGAGTCTCTGGTCGACTATCCTGAATTACGGCCCAAAGATAAGCTTCACGCATCGAGATTTTATCATCATCATTAAAATCGGAATCAATGGTAATATCGTCACCATTCCAAGGAATTTGTACCAAGGCACACATGAAATGATAAACAAATTCGTCCCAATTCCCTTCATAGTCACAAGAATATGATGATTGTCCATCTGAACACGCTGTCATAATTACACGATTTGCTGCACTTATATATGGAATAAATTTCCCCGACACACACTGTTCCATTATGACTATCATCTGGCGGCATGTAATCGAATCTAGCCAATCGCTTACTTGTGAATGAGTTAAAGCACCTGTGTTATCCATCGGGCCCCAGACGCTTATTCCTCCTCCTCCACCATGATTTGTGGTATAGAAAAATAAATCATCCGCTAAACCCATCTCTGCACTTAAAATATCAAATACAGTATCTAAAGAATCATGAGTGGCTGGATAATGAACTGGGGTAAAATTATCTTCTGACACCCCATCTTTGTAAATAACGTAGATGTTTGAAGATTGATATCCGTGCATTTGCAGGATGAAATACATATAAATTATATCATTCCAATATCTTGAATAGTCTTTACCTGGTTTTATCCCTCCACTATAAAGAACTGCATATTTATCTGGGGTTGGATCATAAAGGTGCAGAATTCTCCCAAATTGTGGATATGGAATCAATTTGGAATCATTATAAATACCAGGAAAGATTTTATCAGAATCTTTTTTAGCATATGAACCAAATTTGATTCCTAGGAATTCCACCGATTCATCAGCTAATTCTACTATTCCTTTCACCGTGCACGGAACTCCAAAGGAAGTTGTCATAGTTTCAGGTACGGTTCCTGTAATTTTTACTGTATTACTAATTCCTATTGAATTATTAAAGTAGTACATGGGGTTGCTGACCAAGAGGTGATTACCTGCTGCAATTATATAGTAACCTTCAAGAGTTATTGTCTTTCCGATATAATCTTCACTATTTTCAGCCATGTCTCCAATATCCATTGGAACATCCGAAATTGGGATTGATGGATTGAAATATAAAAAATAGCCTAAAGTTGCTATATTCGTTCCAATTAATATTAAAGATAGAAAAATCCATGCACCAGCTTTTTTCTTTTTAATTTGTGAATTTTTTCTTTTTGCCATATTTTTACGCCTACTTTCACTTTCTATACACGGTATGTCCGATTTCTTACTAAGATAAAATTGCGATATAAAATGTGAATCGATTTTACCTTTGAGTTTAGATTATAAAAATATTTACCAACTAAAAGTTCAATTAGTTAAAAAAAAGCCTTTGGTATTAAAAAATGAAATTTTGATAATTAAAAATGTTTAATAATTTAAAATTTGGCATACATTTTAGAAAAAGGAAGAATCTTGATGAATACAATTCAATTAAAGAATATTTTTTGTAATATAAAGAAAATGTTTTTAACTCACAAATGAGTGTTAATATTCTAAAAAAAAGTTAGAATATTTGCAAGAACTTCAATTAAACTAGTAGCATCCTTTTAAAATACTTAGTGAGAAAGAAATTTCACTAAACTATTATTAAGAAGTGGGTAAATTATGGGTGAAACAAAATCGAAATGCCAAGGGCACAGTTTAGTAATGGATGATGATCCCTTAATTCGTAAAACCACACAATCACTCTTAACAAGACTCGGATTTTGCTCGACTTTATCTAAAAATGGAGAGGAAGCGATAAATCATTTTGTACAAGCCCAAAAAGACAAAAACCCTTTCAATTTCGTAATTTTAGATTATATTATACCTGAAGGTTTAGGTGGAAAAGAAACACTAGATAAAATAAGAGAGATCGATCCTAACATAAAAGTTATATTATCTAGCGGTTATAAAAAGGAAATCCTTGAGAATTTCCAAGAAATGGGATTTAATTTCTTGTTAAAAAAGCCGTATACTATTTTTGACCTTAGGCGTGCAATTCAAATAATTACATCATAAAAAGTAAAATTTATATTTTTAATCAACGAATATATTAACGTGTCAACTATTTTGTTAAGAAACATTCTCAACGAGTTCGATGAATTACCAGATGATATTAAGGAAAAATATAGCAAATCCCTGGATATTATTAAAATGCACGTGAATAATTTAATAAATTCAATAAAAAATTCCCATAGTTTATCGAAAAGTATCTCTACTACTAATCTAACATCAAAATCAAATGTTTTTAGTTCTCCCACACCAATCTCAATGGAAATTCAATTAAAAGATATAAAATCCGAGATGTTAGAATCACTTAAGAAGAATAAAAACGCAATCTCATTAGATCATAAAGAAATGATTGAATGAATGATACGAATTTAGACTCTGATTTTGTTTTACTCTCTTATTAGAAATGTATAGAAAAATTTTTCATTTCTTAAGCTTACAAGTTATCGATCCGACATAAACATTTCCTCAAAAATAGTTGAAAATTCATCGATGGAAGCGACTTAAGAAGAAAAAGTTAGGGGGCATGTTTTGTTATGCCTTCAGTAAATCTTTTAGTTTCAATTTCTTTGCCAATTTTAAGGCCAAACCACTAGTAGAATCAAGTTTCCATAGCGAAACTGCATTTGGTGATGTCATTATCTTCAATACATGAATAGAATCTAATTCATCTAACAATTCTTCATAACTAACTGGAGTAGATTT
>JAUWMK010000143.1 GCA_030613185.1 Promethearchaeum sp. | reverse complement strand
CATTAGTGAAATAGCTTCGTGGATTTTTTTTTTGGCTTTGGTGTGAATTTTTTTTTTTTACCAATTTTTTTTTTTCTATAACAAAGAATGATAAATCCAGCTCAAACAAGGTGATCATATTGGAACAAAAGCATGAAAATTTTCGATTTAAATCAATGGATCAGCTTAAACAAAAAATAGACGATTTAAATCTTGATTTACATCTAATCCCGAATGTAGATTCACTTAAACAACCGCTGAAAATTCGTAATTTAAGTATTTCTAACCGACTTTGCATTCACCCAATGGAAGGTTGCGATGCTACAGCTGATGGATCTCCGACCATTTTAACTAAAAGAAGGTATCACAGGTTTGGATCTTCTGGTGTCGGAATCATTTGGTACGAGTCGACTGCGATAAACCCTCAGGGTCGTTCAAATCCTTTCCAACTTATGTTAAATGAAGAAAATAAAAATGCTTTTCAAGATATTATAAAAGAAGCTGAAAAAGCTGAAGATCAATTGAATAAAGATAATGGAATTTTTACGAAATCTATAAAAATTCTTCAACTAAACCACTCCGGACGGTATTCTCGTCCTGGAAAAAAATTTCCACAACGAATGTATTCCTATGAACCTTTAGATAAAGTGTATCATCAAACTCTATCGGATGGAAAAATCCTAACAGATAGTGATTTAGAAGAAATTGAAACATTTTTTAGAGAATCTACCAAATTAGCTAAGGAGATCGGTTTTGATGGAGTTGATATAAAGATTTGCCATCGATACTTATTAAATGAATCTTTGAGCGCATTTACACGTGGTGACTCGAAATATGGCGGAGATCTCTACTCAACAAGAACACGATGGTTGAAATCCATAATAAAGGATATGGTATCTCAATTTTCATCTAATAATTTTCTTATATGTTCTCGGATGAATATATACGATGGAATTCCTTATCCATATGGTTGGGGTGTAGAAAGTCAAATAAGCGATATATATCCTCCTGTACCGAATTTGACAGAACCAATTCAATTAATTAAGGACTTGCACGATATTGGGGTTGATTTATTCAATTTAACTATTGGAAATCCATATTTCGATTCAAGTATATCACGTCCCTTTGATCAACCGGTACAAGGTGCGAAACTTCCTAACGAACATCCATTGCAAGGCGTTTTTCGTTTTATAAACCTAACTCGAAAAATCAAATCTTCCATTCCTTCCGATGTAAAAATTATTGGGACAGGATATTCGTGGTTACGGGAATATTCCCCTTATATAGCCGCTTATGAAGTTTCTCAAGGGAATGTTGATATAGTTGGGTTTGGACGTATGGCATTTGCCAATCCTGAATTTGGACAACAAATAATTTTGAATAATAGATTGGATCCCAAAAAATGTTGTATTACATGTTCAAAATGTACAGAATTAATGCGTAAAGGCACTGTTACAGGATGTGTTATTCGAGATTCACATATTTATCAACCATATTTTAAAGGAAAGCAAAGAGAGAATAATTAATAGGAAAAAGAAAAGAAGATCTGAAAAATGGAACAAAAAATAGATCAGAAAGTAGTATTAGTTACTGGGGGAACACAAGGAATAGGATTGGGAATCGCCCATGAATTTCTTTCCAAAAATTACTTTGTTATCATTTGTGCCCGACATGAACCGAAAGAGAATTTATTTGAGAGTTTTGAAGAATCCAGCTTATTTATTGAATGTGATATTTCTTCCAACGAATCTCGAGCAAAATTAATTGAAACAATAAAGAAAAATGTAGGAAGGATTGATGTTCTTGTTAATAATGCAGGAGTTGGGCCTCCCGAGCGGAAAGATTTATTAGAAGCTTCTGAAAAATTTTTTGAATATGTGATGAAAATTAACCTGCAAGGCCCTTATTTTTTAACTCAGCAATTGGCTAATTACATGATTGAACTCCAAGAAAAAGGAAAGATTCTCAATTATCACCCATCAATAATGACTATTTCAAGTATATCAGCTTTTACAAGTTCAACCTCTCGTGGTGAATACTGTATCTCAAAAGCTGGATTATCTATGATGACGAAACTTTATGCAGATCGCTTGGCAGAATATAATATTCCTGTATATGAAATACAACCAGGGATCATCGAAACTCCAATGACTAAAGGGGTTAAATCTAAATACGATAAATTAATTGGGGAAGGACTTTTACCAATAAAACGTTGGGGAAATCCTGCAGATATTGGAAAAGCAGCTGTGACTTTAGCAGAAGGCTTGATCCCCTATACTACTGGTCAAGTCTTAAATCTTGATGGGGGATTTCATGTTCGTAGACTCTAATGTTTTTCCTCTAAGGTGGAATTAAATGAAATCACATTTTCATACTGTAATCATTGGTAGCGGTGCGGCAGGGCTTAATTGTGCGATAGAATTAGTAAAACGGAATATCCCTCCTGAACATATTGTAATTATTACTGAAAAATTAGGCGGCGGAACATCCTTTAATGCTGGATCTGATAAACAAACATACTATAAACTTTCTCTTGGAGGGGAAATTGCCGATTCTCCCAATAAAATGGTTCATACACTCTTTGATGGGGGATCCATGCATGGAGATATTGCTTTAATTGAAGCAACATGCTCGGTTCAAGCTTTTATGAATTTAGTTAATCTTGGAGTCCCCTTCCCCCATGATCAATATGGTACGTATGTAGGGTACAAAACTGATAATGATCCATTACAAAGAGGTACGTCTGCAGGACCTTTGACTTCACGACAAATGGGAAAATTGCTTTTGGATGAAGTTCGCCAAAGAAAAATCAATATATTTGATAAATCTCTTGTAATGGAAATACTAAAAGATCAGAAAGGAAATGCATGTGGACTTCTCTATCTCGATTTAAACGAAATTGAATCCTGTGATAATCTCTCAGAAGTTGTATTACAAAAGAGCTTGAAAATGATTCATTCAAATTTTGTTATCCTAGCAACGGGGGGTCCTTCTGGAATGTATAAATATTCCGTCTATCCTAACTCCCAATGGGGGTCAACCAGTTTGGCAATTTCTGTTGGTGCAAAACTTCAAAACTTGACTGAATCTCAATTTGGTTTAGCATCGCTTAAATTTCGATGGAATGTGAGTGGTAGTTATCAACAAGTAATTCCTCGTTATTTTTCGATATCTACGGAGGAGGATATCTTAGACCCAAATACGGAATGTAGGGAATTTTTATATGAATACTTTCCTACTACTGAAAAATTAATTGAAGCTATTTTTCTTAAAGGATATCAGTGGCCTTTTAATGCAGAACGAATAGAAAATTATGGGTCATCATTGATTGATATGGCTGTACATATTGAAAGAATTGAACGAAATCGAAAGGTTTTCATTGATTTCTCACAAAACCCTAAAAATTTTGCATGGGAGAAACTAAGTGTTGAAGCCAAAAAATATTTGGAAAAGACAGGTTCCATTCAGCCAATTCCGATTGATAGATTAGCTCATATGAACCCAAAAGCCATAAATCTCTATAAAAGCCATGGAATTGATTTATATACGGAACCCTTAGAAATTGGAGTTTGTGCCCAACATTGTAATGGGGGTGTTTCGGGAGATATCTGGTGGCAATCTTCAATTCCTCGTTTATTTGCAATTGGAGAAGTAAATGGATCCCACGGAGTGCATCGACCGGGAGGATCAGCATTAAATTCAGGGCAAGTAGGAGGAATTCGGACAGCGGAAAAAATCGCTTATGGAAAATGGAGGGATTTCCTATCGATGGAAGAATTCTTGATTATTGCAAACAGCGCAAAGTTGCGATTATTATCATTATTATATAAATTAATTTTAAATGATGAAAAATCCCCAGAATCCAACCATCATTATTTATTAGAAAAAATTCAAAGTCGTATGATGAAATCTGGAGCTTATATCAGAAATCTAAATGAAATTAATCACATCCTAGAAATATCACGGAAAGAATTGAATAATTTCTTTTCCAAAATACATGCAAATACTGGGAGAGAGCTTTTGGGTGCTTGGAAAACCTTAGATGCCCTCATATGCCAGCTAACCTATTTAACGAGTATCCAAATCTATATTACGCATGGTGGTGGAAGCAGGGGATCCTTTTTAATAATTAATGAAGTAGATGAACAGAATAATTCCATTTATAACCTAAAACTTGAAAAATATCAAATTAAACCACGGAATTTTGATTTAGATGAAAAAATTTTAGAAATTTATAATAATAGCTATGCACATGAAGAAATACAACTCGATTCACATTGGGTTACATGCCGTCCAATCCCAAAAGTAAATCCATGGTTTGAAAAAACTTGGGCTCAATACCAAGATCGGGAAATTTTTAATAAAGAGAATTGATTATCAATCCTTTTTTATATTTTCCTATTTAAACCACGCTTGTGTTATTAAAATCTAAGATTAATTCCTTATCAAGATGCTTGATATGTATTTTTTTGGCTCCAAAGGGTGTTTTACAGTAAGGATTCTCATAGCGGGGATATTTTTTTAGATTTAGTTTTTCCCCATTTTGTTTTAAATGTCCATTCCATCCAAATTCCAGATAACCTTGACTTGGTGATGCATATTTAACAGATTGGCGACCGAACTTAAGGTTTGAAGATGATATTAAATCAACAAAAGCCGAAAATGATCCGAATTCTTCTTTTCGTCCCATCTCTATAATCCAAATATTTTGGCGTCCATCGACAATAATCTCTTTATCTTCATCTTCCCCTTCGGTTTGCCAATAATATTTGTTTTGAGAAAAGAGCGCAAGATAACCATCTTGATAACGAGCACAAACCCATCCATCTTTTTCTATTACTTCATCAAATTTGTTTTTAGGGATCCACGCATGGGTAAATGGGAGAATTTTACGTAGCATTATTCCTCCTATCCTTGGAATTTTATATATCGCAATTAAAACATTTTTCACTTGTCCTACACGAGGTAGATAACCAGATCCTAACCAATAACCCTCGGGGGCTGTATTTTCATAACCTCCTGGATGGGTTGTAAAACATACTGCTTCTGGGCCGAGAGTACCTTGCCAAATGTGTTGTTGATCTCCTCCATAACCTTTTCGATAATCTTGGGAAGAACTGAGCATATAATCAGGAGTTCTATAAGTATAAATATTATTTTCTTCTCGAGTATTTCGAGTTAAATCTTTTTTAAAAATAAGAGCTAAGCAATTGCTGAGACCTAAATATCTACCTATTCTTAATGCTTGTTTAAAAGGTCCAAATTCTTCAAAGAATTGATTTTCCCACCACCTAAACTGATCCAGCATTTTTACCATCACATTAATGGTCTTTGGATGAGCATAAGATTCAAAAGAAAGGAGGATCAGACCATCATCAACATCCTTGTAATTAATCCCCCATTTTCCAGCCTCTCTAATTTTAATACCTACTCGTTGTAGATTTTGCATTTCTGATCTGTTTACATCCAATGCGATGTTAATGAGGACTTCTGGTGGTGTATAATTTTCACTTAAGGCTAGAGTAACTGCGCTCATATTGTCCTGGTTCGCAAACACTCCCATTCCGAATACCAGCTTCATTGTATCTGTAGTTGATTCCATCAAAGCATTTTTCTTTTCAGCTGTATAACACCGACCATGGGTGGAAACAAATTGTCCATAAAAAGAATTTAGTGCCATATCAAATAGCAATAAATCGACAATGATTTTTGCTTTCCTCACAATTTCAGAGTCATTACAAAAATCAATTAGATTTAGAAGGGCGGTTAAATCTTCATCAAAATAAATATTTGATAACCATTCATTGAATCCAGTATAAAATCGCAAGTCCAACCATTTTAATATCCGTTTACTCGCTTTCGTGACTTTTTCTCTACCCAACATTTTAGAATTGCTGAAAATTTCATCAGGGAATAATTGTCCAGCTAGATATTCATTCACTGCGAACATAATATGGTGATTTTCTGTCCAATAACACATTGAATCATTACCCGGTTCATCAGGCCAATATTTGAACGTTAACATGGTTTTTTTTGAATGTTGTAGAATTTCGGGTCTCACTAACGGTTTTTGACTGAGTTGGTAGTATAAACGCATTATTCCTAAGAGAACAAAATCAGAACAATCTAATCTTGAATCGATGTAATTTAAAGCACTTTCAATTAATTCCTGCCAGATTGGTCCCTGATTTTCTGAAATTCGCACCAATTCATAGTAGTATCCTTTGATAGCATCATTACCTGGATTTTGAAGACAAAGGGAGATAAAAGCTACTTTACGATCTGAATATTTTTGTTTAAATGGAAATTTAGAATAAACATCTGGGTTTTTTTGAATATTGTATCCTTTGGGAGGATTCCCGATGTTTTTCAACTTAAAATCAGTCACGGAGGTCGTTTTGAAAAATTCATTTTCCATATTTAAATTATATCTGCTTTAAGTAATAATAATCTTACCATAAAAATTAAAATTAAAAAAAAAATGGAAGCAAAATAGCAATCTTCGTTTTATATTATTCTGGATTTGATTTTGGGACAAGAGTATCCTTTACCCATAGGAAAAAGGGAATTGAAATTATCAAGAAAGCACCTGCAACAGGAAAAATCCATTGTTTCCCGAATTCAATCGCAATATAACCTGCTATAAATGAACCAATGATTTGGGATACCGTTAAGGTAATATTCATTATCCCATTAAACTGACCCCGCTTATTTTCTGGCAATAAATCTTGAGACCAAGAATCCATTGGAGCATCAAATCCCAAAATTGTGATCATAATAAATGGAAAACAAATGAGGATCAAAGTGTAGCTGTAATTACCTGGCCCTCCAATAAGAGGAACTAAGCTTAATCCCGATGCCATAATAAGAAGTGCGATAATCAGGAATTTTTTCCTTCCAAATTTATCACTTAAAATTCCTATTAGATATGTAAAAATAAAAACCAATGGAAAAGACACAACCATTATAGAAATTAAAAGTTCAATCATGCCCATTCCTAAACTGAAAATATAGGCGAAAAGAAACGGCATAATTGTATAATACCCAATTCGAAATACAATATTCGCTAGAAGATTCTTTCCAAATTCTTTTTGATTTTTCAATTCACTAACTTGAAATGTGTCCTTCATCTCGGCGATAAATGTCTTTTTAGGTGGGAGTTCATCTACAGGTTTTTCCCGAATGAATAAAAATCCAAGAATACCACCGATAATAATAAACCCTCCGCCAACTGACAGTAAAATTATAAAACCAGTTGGCTCAAGAAGAGTGCCTCCTTCCGGTCCCTCATACCCAAATATTTCTTCAGTAACTAAAAATAGGGCTAAAGCAATAACCATTCCGATATTTCCCATTATATAAATTATACCATTTGCTCTTCCTCGTAGTTTTGGCTCAAATGTGTCAGGGATGAGAGATCGTTCAGCTGCGAGATATGCATTGGTTCCAATAGAAATAATAATTCCGTCTAAAATTAAACATAACCAATAACTCCCTGAAAAAGCAAATACAATCATAGATATTCCAGCAAGTATTCCTCCAAAGATAAAATAAGGTCTTCTTCGGCCATATTTTGACCGTGTATTATCGCTGATAACACCCCAAACGAATTGAAGTATTAATCCCATTACAGCACTAAGAGAGACTAACCATGACACATAATACTCACTTTTTCCCAAAATTTGCAAAACGTACAAATTAATATAATTTTGTTCGAAAAAGAAGAAAACATATTCACCCATTTTGATAAATCCAATTATAAATACTTGGAATGCTAAAAATCGGGTAAAAGTTCTGTTTTTATCAGCCATTATTCAATTCACCAACAATATTTGTTCTTTTTAACATCATTCTTGTTCACTCATTTAAGTTATTCTAAAATTTTCTATATTAATTAATGAAACTAGTAGATTTCCTAGATTCCTATACTTATAACTTGCGTGTAATTAATTTATAACTTTATTCATAAATAAAAAAAAAATCAGAATTTGATCCAAATAAAGTGAAGAGATTATGGTATGAATAGGCAACAACGGGGGCCAATAGAGTGAGAATTGCCAATATCAAGCAAATTAGGATAAGAAATTGTTTTATCCGCCAATTCCATTTCATTTCGATTATGATATAGAGGAAATATCCAAGAATGGTTAGTAGACTAAATGTTTCCTTAAGATCCCACGTCCAATAATATCTTACTGTTATTTTGGCTTGAAATGCCCCTAAAATAACTCCAAAAGTATACAAATACCAACCCAATTCAATAAATTTAATTTTACGCTCTAAAACAACTTTAGATTTTTCAGACTTGTTTTCAATGGGGGAATTTTTGGTTTTTTCTGGTCGTCTGGTCGATGTGTTTTTGTTAAAGTTGATCAAGATTTGAAAAGAACCTGCCATGAGAAAAACCAATCCTAAGATATTAACGAACACATGGAGAATGAGCAACCACATGTAAGTTTCTGACTCCGTTCATTAGAAGAAGTATCATCATTATCATCTGAAATCACAAAAGGTCTTTGTTCATCTGCATTTACAAGATCAGATCTATTTTTAATTTGATTTCCATTCAAATCGTTAACATTAGCATTATAAAACACGATAACTCGGGAGATAATGATTTCAAACATCATTGCAAATTGTATAATCAAGACAATCGGAAATTAATGGCCCCAAGAACCATTGTAAAGAACGTGGAGCATAGAAAGGAAGAAAGCAAGATAGGAAATTTGTTGAGAAAAAATAGCAGTTTTGTATCCAAATTTTTTAGCAATCTGTTTAAAAAATGCTCCCGTTATTGTAGCAATAATAAAGAGAAGCGATCCGTATACTGCCAAATCCAACCCCACGGAAAGAGAATTCCACCCATCGCGGAAAACGTAAAAAGTGGGATAAAATTGAAACCATTTAAAATAGAGCCCCCACATTGCTGTTTGAGACAGGACGATGTTATGGAGAACAATAGATGCCATAGCCAAATAACCTAAATCACAATGAGTTTCTCTGCATTGTTTGGCTGACCAACCCATTTTTTTTCGTATCCATATCTTTCTATCAGGAATGCCCAATTGAATGGATAAATACACTAAAACAATTGAAAAAAACCCTAAAATCTGACCAATGACATTTATCCAATTAATTGGACGCGTATAAGTGTCTTGGAGATTATTTAATAAATATGGGGGTTTAAGTGGATTATCTGAAACTTCGAATGTCCCGGTATGTCTATATTCATAAGTAGCAACATACGACGAATGGCGAAATATATAGCAAACGGAGATCGTGGTTTTGATACTAAAAGTAAAATTACCCACTGTGTTTGAAGAAATTAACCACATTGGCGTAAAATTATCGGTATTTATATCGGATTTAATCTGTTGGGGTTGTCCTTCATGAAGAGATAGATTATCTGGAAAATTATCTAATTCAGTAGTTGCATTAAAGATCATTCCATTTGAGGTAATATCAAAGGAAATTAAAAATTCTAATTCTTCTCCAGGTTTAACAGCACCACCATAATTCAACTGTAAAGTAGGTTTTACGTATATATCATCATGGTATTCCACACAATCTTCTCCTTCTAAATACATTGGAGGATTGTTGTTGGTTAACGCAGCGATAGTTGAGATCGAAATAATAAATAGTAAAACGGTCAGAAGAATAATGGGTTTTTTCATTAATGCGAAAAAGTAAAGTTAGTTAAAAAATTTAAGGAAAAAACAGTGAAATTCAAAATTATTCTTATCTTCTTCTTCCCGCTTTATGAATTGCCATACCGTGCACGTCTTCAATGGTTTCCAAAACTATCTCTGATAACGTTGGGTGTGAATGAATAACTCCTCCTAACTGGTGAGCAGTTATCCCTAATTTCATAGCAACGCATATTTCTGAAATTAGCTCTGGTGCAGCTTCACCAATACATGATGCACCAACTATCTTATCGGTCTTTTTATTGACAATAACCATCATCATTCCGTTTTCATCAGCCATACATTTTGCTTTTCCAGAACTTGCATATGAGAAACGGCCTACGAGTAAATCACCATACAATTTTTTAGCTTCCTTTTGCCTAAGCCCAACAGAACCAATATTCGGATGTGTGAATATTGTTCCCGGAACTGTTGAAAAATCAGCTTTAATGGGATTTAAATCTTTAAATCCTCCGATACTTTTCAGTGCGTTTAACACAGCAACATCTCCTTGATGGGATGCAAAGTGAGCGAGCATAATCAATCCAGTACAATCACCTATCGCATATATTCCTGAAAATGGTGTTTCCATTGTTTCTTTACTTATTGGTATGGAGCCTCTTTCCAGGTTTATGTTGAATTTTTCTAATCCAAGTCCTGTAGATACTTTAATTCTACCAATTGATACCAAACATTTTTCTGCCTTGAAAATCTGGGTTTCGGCACCTTTTATTTGATCTCGAGGAACACTTGCATCACAAGTAACCGCAGTAACTCCTGTTTCATCTGAATTCACAGAGAGAACGTTTTTTGCCTCATGAATCTCGATTCCCAAGTGAACAAACTCTTTTTTAAGCTGTTTGACTATTATTTTTTCCTCGGTAGCTAAGATTCTGGGTAGATATTCTAAAATTGTGACTTTTGTTCCAAACTCAGCAAAAATATTTGCAAATTCGCATCCTATTACACCTCCACCAATAACAATGAGTGATTTTGGGGCTTCGTTGAATCCTTTCTTATAATCTAAAATATCATCGGAGTCGAGAATTTGCTTGTGATCTATGTTAAACGCAGGAATATCTGCTGGTGCAGAACCAGTAGCAATAATTATACGTTTTCCTTTAATTATTGTTTCTTGTTCTCCATTTTTTATTGAAATATCGAAATTATTATTAATATCTCCTCCCAATAACGATCCAAATCCATTAAAAACAGCGACTTTTTTCATTTTTAGAAGTTGTGCAATT
>JAUWMK010000004.1 GCA_030613185.1 Promethearchaeum sp. | reverse complement strand
GGGGAAGTTCTAGGATTTTTTAAGCGATAGGAAGGGTGATATGCTGAAAAATGTAATGGCGTGTCTGCTCCTAAGTGATTAATTATCCATATTACCATAGATCTAATTTCATTTAGGTCATCATTTTCTTCTGGGATAATTAAATTAGTAATTTCAACGTGGATACCATTTTCTTTCATAAATTTAGCTGTATCAAGAACAGGTTGCTTTGATGGGACTCCTACTATCTTATCATAAAATGAATCATTAAAAGCTTTAAAATCTATGTTAACAGCATCTATAAATTTGATATATTCTTCATTAGATTCCTTAGAGGAGTACCCATTTGTAACTAAAATGTTTCTAATTCCTTCTTTTTTAGCTTTTAAGGCGGTATCTTTTATAAATTCAAACCAAATAGTAGGTTCATTATAAGTGTATGCAATTGATCTACAATTTGCTTTTTTTGCTCGAGTTACAACTTCATCCGGCGTCATTTGAATCAATTTAAATGATTGAGCATAATTTTCATCTTTTTTAAAGATTTTAGCAATGAGTCCATCCTTATTTGGATATGCACTGGGGCCAATGTTCCAATTTTGGCAATGTTTACATCTAAAACTGCAACCTACTGTAGCAATTGAAAAAGCATTGCTACCAGGGTAGAAATGATAAAGTGGTTTTTTTTCAATAGGATCAATTGAACCGTGAGAGATACATGATCCATAATTTAAGACGTACAGTTTCCCATTGATATTTTCTCTGCTTTTACAAAAACCCCGCTTTCCAGGAGATATATTGCAATAATGTGAACAAACTTTGCATCGGACTTTATTATCCTCCATGGATCCGATAGGTTCCCATAATTCTGCTAATTTCTTCAAAAATAACACCAGAAAAATAATAATTAAAACAAAATTAAAAATGGCATGATAACAAAAAAAGATTTCATGCAAATAATAATCTCAAATCCAAGTAAATGGCCTAGAACTGAGTTAATTTCTGCATATTTTAAGAATAAATTAAGTACACATGCTTTACAAATATATGATTCAGATAATTGTGAAATAACATCTCAAATCGAAATGCAAAAAGAAGATCGATATAAAATTAGGTTTGTTGCTGAAAATGTTCCATCATTAGGAAAAAAGGCATATTATATTAAAAAAAGAGATCCAAAAGCAGAATTTCGTCTTCCTGAAATGGGTTTATTAGATGGAAACGATTATTACATCGAGAATGATAATGTTAGAGTTGTAATTGAAGAAAATGGGACTATTACTCTAATGGATAGAAATGATGAGGAAAATAATCACGAAAAATGTGAAAATAAAGTAACTATCATGGGTGAAGAATTAGGATGTGGATCAATTTGGGCAGAAGATTCATTCTACAATTATCCTAATTTACACGTTATTGAATTAGAACCGAAAAATTATCTTGATTCTGAAATTAATTATTCATTAATTGAGGCTAACGACTTTAGAGGAACATTGCAATTAGATAGAAACCTAAAAACTGAAGATCATATCAATATTTCAACATTGATTAGTTTAGAAAAGGGTGAAAATCCATTAATTAAATTTAAAACAACGATAATGAATTTACCTAACAAAAGCAATTTAAAAATTCTATTTCCTTGTAAATTATCAACAGAAAAATTAGATGTTCTGAATGAGTTGGGAGTTTACCGCTTATGGGATCCAATTAAAGAAAGAGGTTTAGCATTTTTTACATCTTTAAATGATATTAAAATAATTCAAACTAAAAAAAGTGAATCTATAGTTGTGATATCATTACAAAACCAAGGAGATAATCCAATTTATAATTATGCGATTTTAGCTTTGAATTCCCAAAGTGATGAGGAAATTTTAAAATTAGGTGAAGAATTTAGAACTCCCTTAAATTGGAAAATTAATTAATGCTTCACTTTTTTCCTTCTTTGATTTCTTTTAATGTATCTTCTGCTTCTTTTAACAATTCTTCGACGGTAAAGCCTAAAGAAAGTAATGCGATTCGCATTAAATTGACATCATTTTGATGATTTCCATTTATATTCAAATAAACAGCTAATTTAAAAGCTTGAAGATATGCGTATTTTGCTTTCTCTATATCTTTTTTATTAAGAAAAGATTCTGCTAAAAATCCCTCTGCTAAAAACATCTGCTCAATATTACCTGATTTATAACCAATATTAAATGCTTTTTTAAAATTAATGACTGCAATATCAAAGCCTTCCAAGATTTGAGATAAAACACCCAAATCAATAAGTGTTTTAAACTGTCTTTCTTCCAGATTCATTTGTTCCCAAAATTCTAATGCTTTTTTCTTCAATTCCAATAACATATCGTATCTTTTTTTGTTTTCAAAATAATTAAGCAGAATATGAATTGATTGTGCAAATTGATCTTCATCCTGTAATTGTATTGCCATTTTCATTGCTTCTAAAACGTAGTCTGATGCTTTAACTTCTTCATTTAGTTTTAAAAGAATAATTCCTAAATTCTGCAAACAAGCTAAACGCTCATTTAGATACATAGACTTTTTCCAATATTGATATGCTTCTTCAGCATAGTGTTTCGCTAATGAATATTTTCTCATTTGTATGTATAATGAACTCAATGCACCTTTTGTTGATGCTAGTTTAAAATCATCATGTAATTTTTCATATTCCTGTATAGATTCTAAAAAGAATTTTTGAGAATCTTCTAAATTTTCTTTTTTGGTATACAAAACAGCCAAATTTGAGCATAGAGCAGCTCTTTCTTCAATATTTTTAGTTGTTTCTTCTTTTTCATATGTCTTTTTAAGAATTTTAATTAACTTACTAATGTCATTATCTAAAGAAATTCTAGATTTTTCTCCCATGATAGATATAAATATTTTTATCCATACAAAATTTATTAAGCATTTTATGAATTGATGATTGATATAATATTATAAAATAAAAGAGAAAGCTTTCAATGGAACTAAGAACAACTTTTGCGATAAACGGGGATACAAATAAAGATTTAAATTTTGAAGAGAGTTTGGCGGCAAATTTCATTCAAATAAAAAGACGCGTAAAAAATAAAGAAAAATTAATAAGATTCACTGAAATTTTTTGGCCTTTCATATTCATACAAGGAAATCCTTCATATCATATTATGATTGATGAAGTAGGATTATCTGATTTTAATTTAAAAATAAATAATGCACCAAGAACGGCACAAGTAGGACATGTTTTGAGAGATCAAAATTTTGGAATAATAGAAAAAATGGAAATGGCAAAAGAAATAATTGAATTTAAGAAGACAATAAATATTGATCAATTAGATAAATCTCAAAAGTTAGATGATGAATTAATATCAAGAAAAATAAATGGTCTGGTCCTTCCAGAATTATTAGAAGGATTCAGTAAAATTATCCGAAAACCAGAAAATTTTAAACCAACTAAATTTTCAATCTTGGACAGTCTTTATAATTTTGATGATTCCATTAATTTTGCTCAAGATTGGATGAAAACCTTAAATGAAGTCACAGGAAATAAAATGCGATGGAAAACTTTGAAATCAAATATATCTGAACCTTTTGATACATGGATTACAGAATTTGTTGTTAAAGAAAAGGATGCAAAAGCAATATATAAGGGTGAATTAAATAGAGCGGATGATATTGATGAAAATTTTATTAGTAATAAACTGAATATAGAAAAAGATAATGTAGATCAATGGGTCTTAATGGAACAAAAAGATATTATTAGTAAAGTCGGAAAAATGTTTGTTGGGATCGATCTAATTTATGAGGATTTACGAAAAAGAAATAATTATTTTCTGCAAATTGATTCCTTAAAAACAAAGATGGTTGGAGAAGTAGTAATGCAAGGATTTCAACATATTTCATATATAAGAGACTCAATCGAAAAATCTGAACAATATTTACTAGATATCTCAAATAAAATGAATACAATACGAAAAAACATCGAAAATCTAAATATTTCAGCAGAAAGTAAGATTACAAATAAATCTCAAGAATTAACTGATCAAAAAAGCATCCAAGAAGAACAGATTCGACAAATAAGCAGAAAACATGAAGAAAAAATAAAAGAAATTCAAAATTATAAAAACAAAATTACAGATTTATACAATGCAATCAATCAAATTATCGAAAATAAATTGAAGTTATGTGATGAAGACGAAAAAATGATTCGAAAATGGGAAATTTTTGATGATGAGAGTAATATTCATAATCCAACTATTCGATTTTTTGTTCCAGTTGGAATTGGGATTATCGAAGATGAGGATGAAGATGAGAGAATTGAATTTATATTTCCTTCAATATATTCAGGAAAAACTTTAACTAGAACTCCACTTTCTTCTGAATTTTTAAAATTTGAACAAAAAATAACTCAAATCCTTGATAAAGATATGAAGTTGAGAAGTAATTTTGAATATACTATTGAAAATTCAAAAAATTATGATGATCTAATACAAAAAGGATTAACTAAATTAAAAAAAAGTGGATTAATCGAATAATTAGAAATGTTCTTTTTTATTTTCATCTATTTTTTTAAATTTAAGTAAATTCATATCAATGACAATTTTTTCTTGATCAAATTTGATCAACCAGTATCACCGCTGGTCATATAATTAAAGAAAACATTCATATTTAAATATATGTAAAAATCTTTGCTCGGATTAAACCAAAATCGTCAAGATTAAGCCAAAATGCACCTATCTAAATACCACTGATTAAAAGAAAACACAAAAAAACCCCTGCAAAAAAATGTATTGATAATGAATTCAAGAATTGAATATCTGTTTTAATTTTTCTTGAAAACTTTCGTTTTTTAAAACAATGGACCGATTCCCGCCAGAAATATAGGGAATATTATAACTTCATTTTGCCATTATATGAAATAGTCGAAATTTACAGCCGAAAGGGCAGGAGAATAGTGCGGTATTATGTTGTTTGCTATAATACCGAAAGCGAAAGTGGGATTAAGAAAATTTCCAAGCGGAAGGCATATAAAAAGGCGATTAACAATTCACAAAAGTTCTGGTTTTAGGTTTTAATTTTACATTTTTTTCATGAGTCCGCAAATTAATCTATGTTTTTTTTGGCGGATAATGTCGTATCTATCTGTAAATTATTGTCGGTGGATTGAGAACTTATCTCAAAAGATGGATAAGCCACTAAGATTAATTTGCGGACTCATGTTTTTTTTCATATTTTTTTGATTAAAGCAAAGGATATATTTGAGTCCTTAAAATCCGATTCACGCTTTTTCCGACAAATGATTTAACTTTTCGGTTAATAATTCTTGAGATTTTTTTATTCAAAATACTTTCGGGAGTTATGCCCTTTGCCCTAAGCGATCGAATTTTATACAACCTTCCCGAAAACGATGCTATCAAACTCATCATATCTGTTACCAATTGCCCTTCTAAAGAATCATCGCCATTAATTTCCACTTCGATAATGGGGACTTTATACAACGAACAAATTTCTTGTAAGAAAGGAAATCCAAATCTTGTTAATCTATCCTTATACGCAATAATCACTTTTGCCACTCTATCCTCTTTCACTGCCCTAAGCAATCTCCAAAGCCCTCTCCGTTCTGGATTTAAACCCGAGCCGTATTCTTGTATTACTTTATATCGACTTTTCGATCCGAATTCTTTTTTACAATAACTGATCAGACGATTAACTTGGCGATCGAGATTCCCGACATTTTTTTGCTGAAAACAAGATACTCTTGCATAAATATAATTCTGCTTTTCAAATCTGCATACGTTTTGGAGTATGTTTAATTCGGTTTCGGGTAAATAATCAGAAATTTGCCTTTTTGAATACCGCCGATGGTTGCCCATTGTTCGATAAGAACATAACTGCCCCGATTTATCCCATCTTCTTAAAGTGGCGGTCGATACGCCGATTAATCGGGATACTTCTAAAATACGATACATAAAAACCTATAATTTTTATTAGGGATAAAATTGTATTATTTGGTGATCAGATTTGATCAAGTTTAAAACTGCAGCTGGTTAGTCTTGTAATTCGGATAAAACAGATAATAGAATTGGATCTTGACTGACCCCGGCCCTAATAGACAACACAGAAATGACTCTTTGTTTTATTTCTCCAGTTTCATACTTCATTATCCTTTTAAAAACAAGAGAAACACTTTGTTGTAATATCATTTCGGTTTCATCACTCAAATAGAATAATAATTTTGGAATTAGAATATTATTATCAATTACATTTGATAATTTTACCATTCCTGAGATCATTCCATCTCTAATTTTTTTTGATGGGTTTTTCATTAAATTAATCATTTCTGGAAAAGATTTTTTAAAATCCTGAGGACCAACAATCCCTAATAATTTCCCAAGATTATAAATATAAATTTCTTCATTTCCAGTTTGATTGATTAAATTTAGAGCTTCGTCTAATGATATGATAGATTTATTTCGTTCTGTATAATTAATTATCATTTCCAGAGCTGCGAGTCGAGTCCACTTATTTTCATCCTTCAAAAGACTTTTAATTTCATAAATCAAATCATCACTTTCTATTTCTTTACCAATTTGATTAAAAGCATCAGTAGCAGCATTTTTAACATTCCATTCAGGATCTTTTAATCCATTTTGTATTATAGATATTGATTTCTTTGGATAAAATTTTCCTACAGAACCAATAATTTTAATCCCGATTTCACGAATATATGAATCTTCATCAATTGTAAGTTTCTGAATCACATCGAAAGGAATTAATTCATGATTTTTCTCTGCTATATCGATAAAAACCTTTGCAATGATCAATCTTAATGTTGAGTTAGATTTAGAGAATGTATCTAAAATCTGATTCAGGTGATGATTGAATTTAATTGGATCATTATTAGATATATTTGAAATGCAATTTGTTAATTCCTTAGAGACTTTTATTTTTTCTTCTTTTGACCATTGATTAACAATGACTTCCAATGGGATTTCTTCGGGATAAATTGAAGAAAGTTCTGATAATACCGTGGCAACATTTAGTCTAATGAATTCTTTATCACTTGAAATATTTTCAATCATAATGGGTATTACACGTTTAGGATTTGATTTCGCAATTTTTATTATTGTATCTGAAATTTTTCCCCGTTTTATAAAACTCTCTGTATCAGGTTCTATAACCAATTTAGAAACTATTAATTTAGGATCTTGCAATCCCATATTAACAAGAATTTTTTGAGATAATTTCTGAAGATCAGCATTTTCTGAATGAACAAATTCAATCATTTTGGGAAAAATTGTAATAAATGATTGTTTCCATAATGCACCAAGTACTTTAAGTAATGATTGTTGAATCTCAACATCTTGGGAGTCTATTATGGATAAAATATAATTAGATTTAATAGAATAAGGTTTTTCTTTCAAAATAGCTAAAACACCTTCAACAGCAACATTTCGGATAGCGCTATTTTGATCTAGAAGACCAGAAATAAAAGGATCAATGGGTATTTTGTTCTCATTAAAATGCCCTATTTTTGTTAAAGCTGAAAAAACAGCAATTTTGACTTCAGGGCTTGCAGAACTCATCATTTCAATTAATTTGGGAATTGTGGCATTATTTATATCGCCCAATTTTATTGTACTCGATGCTTTTGCTGCTATACTTCTAATTTTTGCTATAGGATGATCAAGTCGATCAGAAAATACTACTTGAGGAACTATATCTGGATGCACACTTAGAAAATGAAGGATATTACTTTGAAAATTATAATCTGGATTCTCCAAATGTTCAATCAATAAAGAAATTTGTTTCTCTGTAGGGGAAATACTGAATGAATCAGAAATATTTTCATTGAATTGCTTATTTAGAATCTTGATTGAAGCATTCCTTATCCTATAATCTGGATGATTTAGTAAATTAAAAAATGTATTTGTATCCATTAATGCTAGTAATTTATCCCCATGTTTTAATAAAACACTTAAAACAGAATTTACTTTATCAAAATTATTAGAATTTAAAACATCTTTAAGCATGAAAAATGTTTTTTTTGGATAATTTTCCATTAAATTTCCTAGAATATACTTTCCTACTTCTTGTGCAATTTTATTTGAGGGATCACATATTGCATCAAAGAGAGAATCTCGAAATACAGGATCGTTTAGATCATATCCTTTTCTGATTGGGAGTCGATCATACATTTCCTTTAAAACATCTTTAGAATGTTCTCTTAAATTAATATCATCTTTAGATAACATATTAAATGATGGAACTGGATTGAAAACCTCTAAAGATTGTGTTATTTGTCCATATAAGATTTCTTTCCAATATTTTCTATTTTTTTCAAAAAATAAGAAATATGTAATTCCGATAATTAGAACTGTTTCTTCAATATTAGAAGCCAGAGTAAACTGACAGTATTTTCCAACTTCAAAAGAAATGGAATTAGTTGCATATATTTCATAATAAACTTTTGTTAGGGAAAATTGTGTATATATTGATTCAAATCGATAATAAAATGATACAGTATATGTTATTAAAACATTTATTCCAACTGCTGCGATTAGAAAAGATGCAAATAATATATCCATAGTTTTGAATTTTATCTTTCTACCCCAAAAACGGCTAAAATACACCGTTATACTGATACCCAAGGAGACATAAATCATCCAATTGAAGACATCATACCAATGAGGAGTAGGAGCGGTCCAAAAATTTGGATCCAATCTAACAATATTACGAATAAAAGCATAAAATTGAAAAAGATAAACAAAAATTAGAAGTCCATATAAAATTCGGTTTAAGGGATCACGGAGAAACTCATTATTGGCTCTTTTGCTGGAATCAAATGCTAAAAAGGTTGAACGTTCCATAGAAGGAATTTTAGATATAGTCATTCCTAAGACAATCATAAATCCTAAAACCCCATAATAGGTTAAAATTACTAGGGGGTATATTAAAGCCCAGCTGATCCATGAAATCATTATTTCTATTTGTAATATATTAATAAATAACAGTGGAGGTAACAAAATAGCAATAAAATATATTAATATGGCTATAAGGTAGGTAAAAGGTTTGGGAAATAAATCAATAATTTTTTTGTAGGGTTTTTGAATTGGTGTCATTGCACTTTCTCCACTTGCCATGTATAATAAATCAGCAAGAGGATAAAGAGATATAAATACTAAACAAAACATCAGCGGAAATATAATAAAAGGTGCAATAGTTCCAACTGCAGTCCCTATTTCTAGTGGAGGAGGATTCTTTTTTTCAATTTCAAGAATCGTGAAAGTCATCATAATTGTAGCGATAATTGTTACTGAGTTTCCAAAGAAGAACCCCCAAACAAAACTTTTAAACCTATCGGCATTATCCCAGATTTCCTTTTTAACCAATTTAACTTGTTTTGCCATTAAATTATATCCAGTAGCTATGGTTCCAAAATAGACAACCAATAAAATGATGGTATAAATGTTAAATTTAAATGATAAATGTAATAATTCTTGGATAATACTGATTCTACTCATGATATACATTTAGTGTCAACATACAAATAAAGATGTTTAAAAAATTATGAAAATTTATTATTAGTGATGGTAAATTCGATTCGAAATATGCTATTGCGTGAAGAAAATGAATATTTTCACCAAAAAATGGATACAATATGCATAAAAGAGTTAAAAAATTTTCAGCATCTTGGAAGAAAAATTGGGCCCTTCAAAGTAGGGCACCCATACACATTAGATAATTACATAGCGCGGATTCTTATAAAAGAAGGTTACATACGCTTTGATGATGGGAACCAAATTACTGCAAAAACTATTCAGAAAATTAATTTCCGAGAATCAACGAATAGAGAACTAGGAAATATTCCAAAAAACCATAAACATGTATATATTCAAGCACATCAAGAATTAAAAATGTTAAATACATTATCTGAAAAAGGTAAAAAAACTCAAAAAGATTTCAAACAACTATATTCTGATGTAAACGATTTAATCCGTGTTAGGTTAGCCAAAATTATTCGACTAGCTATTCAAACTCAAAACTTACAATCTAAAAAGGCATTAACTTCAGAAGAATTGATTTTATTTGAAGGATTGTCAAATCAGATTAAAGAATGGCGCGATCATTTGGGATCTATTTGATTTTTTTGATTCTTATTCTTGCAGAATTGTAGGACCCAGAATGACCAAGTTCTTCGGGAATATCAGGAATAAAATAATTTGGGTTTCTTTTATCATTAGATCTGATTGGTCCACCAGAATAAATTAATGTAACCCCAGACTGAAGAGATTTAAGTGTATCAATCAAAAACTCACTCTTTCCATATTGATTGAAAACTAATACTAAATCTCCTGTTTTACATTTTAATTTTATTAAATCTTGTTCAGAAACAAAAACTTTTTCAAAATCAGAATAAAATTTTCTGTTTAATACACCTAACTGTGAATGTAAAAAACGAGGATGGTTTGGAGTCAATAGAAGAAATTCTTCGTTGTCATGATCTTCTGGAAATTTAAATATAACAGGCGGATCAGGGAGATTTAATGAAATTTTAGATAATTCAATTTTACTTGAAGAAGTTGGAAAAATCATATCTTTAAAAAAAACCGAGTCTTCTTGGAAAAATAAACTGTACCCATTTGATAAAACTTCAGTTTTTATCTTTTTTCCAGCTATTTCCAGACATTTATCTAATAAATTGCTATCATTTCCTTCAAATAATTTCATACGTTGCAAATCCCAATTACGTTGTATTCCCAAATCGTAACCTAATTTATTAAAGAATTCAAAATTTGATAAGCAATTAGGATAGGGACATGATCCAGATTGTATTATGGATAGCCCAGGGATATAATAACTTGCAACAATATCATTTGTTTCTACATCATATTTCATCGGGAATACTAAATCCGCAAAATTTGTGGTTTCAGTTTGAAAAACTTCAAGCACAACAGTAAATAAATCTTTTCGCATTAGATTTTTTCTTAATCGAGTTTGATTTGGCAATGAATTTGCTGGATTAAAATTAGATATAAATAAGAGTTTAATCTCTTCATTTTCTAATGTTTCTGCTAAAGAAATTATTTCATATTCATTTTTGCTTGAAAAAAGTTGATCCTGATTAATTTCATGAACAATTTTTGTGATTAGTGATTTATTATAATCGCTTTGAGAATAAATAAGGCCAGTTCCCGCTTTACCGAAATTTCCTAAGAAAATTTGAATTAAAGCAATTGATTGAACAATTTTACCACCAAAAAAATCTTTTTGAATGCCGTATCCAACTGTAAAAATGGTATGGTTTCGATTTTCAATTAATAGATCTATGAAATTTACTAAATTTGCATGTATTACTCCTACTGTTTCATGTTTCTCTTCCGGATCTGTTTGTAGGGATTCATCTATAAGGTGTTCATAATCTTTTACATATTTTTTTAGGAAAGCATAATTTATTTTTTCTGATCTGACTAATTCCTGTAAAATTAGTGATGATAAAATAACTTCTGAATTCTGTTTTGGTCGTAAATGCAAATCTGCTTGTTGCGAAATCCTTGTAATTTTAGGGTCCACTACTACAAGTTTAACACCTTTCTTTTGAGCTTTTCTCACAAGATTATACAAATGATTATTGTTTTCACTCAAATCAGAGCCCCATACAACAATTAGATGAGTTTCAGAGCTTTTTACTTGGAGTGGATTTGTCATTGAATAGGTTCCAAACATTTGCGCTAATCCAGCACAACCTCCCTCATTACATATTCCACCTTTATTTACAAAAGAACCCAAATTGTAGAAGAAGCGGAAAGGATAAAAACTTGAAATTAAACCCATATTTCCAGAGTAAGATGCAGATAAAATACTCTTAGGTCCATGTTCATCTAACACCTCATTGATTTTGTGTAATAGAGTTTCCCATGCTTTTGAAAAGATTATTTCTTGAAATTTGTTTAAACCTTTTTTTCCTGAGCGATATAATGGATGTTTAAGTCTTTCTTCATGATAAAGAATTTTTTGCCGATCTGTGAACTTAGGACAAAAAAAACCTTGTGTAAATGGATGATCTTTATTAGGATTTGCTTTTACAAATTTTCGGATAGGTGCTGAATCATTCCAATAACCAGTAAAGACACATGAACCATAACAATCCTTTGAACATGTCCCAAAACGAGTCACAAAAGATTGATTTTTGTTAGAATCCACATTTATGAAATGAATTATTAGACTAATAGAACTTTCGAAAAAAATTTAATCTCTGAATTTATTGAATAATTAAAAAAAAAAAGTGGTAGTATGAAAAAAAAACTTGGGTTTGTTCGAGGAATATTATGCGATATTGATGGAACTTTATATTTTCGAGGAAAAGTTATACCTTATGCTATAGAAACTGTGTCCTATTTACGAGATAAAGGTTACAAGATAGTTTTTCTGACTAATACAGATAGTAAACCTCCTATTGAAGTAGTAAATACATTGTTAAATTTTGGTTTTTCTGTGAAATCTGATGATATCTTTACCCCTATCATTGCAATAAAAAAATACATTTCACAGTTCCCTGATAAAAAATCATTTTTTTTAGTGTCAGAACAAGTTAAACCAGAATTTCAAACATTTCCTCAAATTTCCGAAGATGAATTGCCAGATTTTGTTGTTATTAGCGATTTTTCAGATGATTGGAGAATTGAAAGATTAAATCAGGCTTTTAAATATGTTTTAAAAGGAGCAAAATTAATTGGATCCCAAGGAAATAGATATTTTTTAGATCGAGATGGAAATCCTAAAATAGATACAGGATCTTTGGTAAGAATGGTAGCAGACGCTGCCCATGTATTACCACTTATTCTTGGAAAACCAAATTCGGACTATTTCAAATTGGCTTTAGAAAAAATTGGTGTTAATACAAATGAAGCTATAATAATTGGAGATGATAGAGAATCTGATATTCAAGGTGCGGAAAATGCAGGTATAAAAGGAGTTTTAGTGAAAACTGGAAAAGGTCAAATGGAATTTCAAAAGAATTACCAATCAAAGATTGAACCGTTTCTAACGTTAAGATCATTTTCTGAATTACGAAATTTATTATAATTTACACCTTAGGCTAATAAATGGCCTAGGAAATCAATATATTCTCATGAATAATTCTATTCTTTGTTGATATTATAATGGATATGTTACAAATCCCAACTACATTTGTAGATATAACTGGATGGTTTAACTCACTCAATATTGAATTTAAAGTCTTAATTTCAATCATAGCAATTACTCTGTGTATGGTTTTAATTTATATTGTATTTAAGCTTTTAGAAATATTTTTTCTCCTTTTGAAAGTTATATTAGATGGATTTTTAGAGATTTTTAAAAAATCATCAAAAATAGTTAATAAAATCATAATTAGTAATGAAAAATCTGCTCCCGAAGAAATTGATTCATCAAACCAAAAAAAAAATGAAGAATATGAAGAAACTAATTTATTTGATTCTGGTGAAGAAGGAAAAGAACAAGTAACTTCCAAAGAAAAATCAAGCATAACAAAGAATATGGAACTGAGAATCAAATCCGATTTCAAAGAATTAATCCATGAAAATTCGACACTTATGATCCACTGCCCAAATTGTGGAAATGATTTCTCTCAAAATTCATATTCAAAAATAGGAGATACTCTTTTTGTATCTTGTGAAGAATGTGGAAAAAGATATATTTCAGATGGAGAACAATTTCCGAAAATTAATGAATAAATTCACCAAAAGCTCTTTAAATATAAAAAAGAAAAATATTATTACATTTTTATTTTGGTGATAAAAAATGGCACTACCTCTTGAAACTTATCTAAATGGAATCAGCGCCTTTTGTGTTCTGATTACTGGGTTTTATTTCGGAATCCGGTTTATAATGCATTATAATAAATTTAAAAAATCGTTACTACCTTTAATTGCGGGTTTGGGATTTGGGATGGCACTATTATATTTAGGCCCAACAACAGCCTTTTTCTATTTGATTTTTACGAAGGGGAACATTTCTGGTATCCTCTATGGATTTCTATCATATTTTACTATGCCTCTTACCTTAGGTTTAGCCATGTACTTAGGTTTTGATATATTTAAACCATCTTGGAAAAAATGGATAATGATTTTCTTCAGTATTTTTACTGTAATCTGGTGGATAGTAATGATTTTCTTTATTAATTTATTCCTAGAATCACCAGCAGTAAGTGCAGGAAAATTGATCGATGTCTCTTTTATTATGCCAATTGGAAAACCAATGGTTGCAATTGGGATTCTTAGTGTATTTTTCTTATTAGGAGGAGGATTTCTATCAATTTCGAGAAAAATTGAAGATAAAGAGAAACGTAAAAAAAGTATATTTCTAGCAATAGGCTGGAGCCTTTTTGCAATTGGTGCGGTTTTAGATACATTTATTGCCCCCAACTTAGTTGCACTTGCAAGATTGGTAATGTTAATGGGTTATATCTTAATCTTTTTAGGTTTTTCTCCTGTTTCTAAAAAAGAAGATTAAGTCACTTTTTTTTTCTATAATGGCTAAACATTTTTTTAATCATATTCAAATAGGTATATAACATATGTCGGAAAATGGAGAAAAAGAAATAAAAATCCAATGCCCAGTTTGTCAAAATGAAAAAAAGATAAAAGTTCCGAAATATATTTTTGATAATAAAAAAGTGGGGATAATTAAAATCCAAATTTATAAAGGAATTTGCTGTGAACATCAGTTTATTCTTTTTTTGAATAAAAAAGGCGAAATTAAGGGCTATGAAAGTATTGATATGAAAATCGATCTCTCAGAAGTAAAAGAGTCGAAGAGTAAAGATAGTATTCATTTACGAGATTTGTTAAAAACGTATGGAGATTACGCAGTTAGCTGTATTATCCATTCTCTTTTATTAAATATTCCAATAATTATCCTTAGAACAAAATATGAAGGAAGTCATGCCTCACAATTTACTTCTCTATTTAATGAAATCCTACCTGAATCTTCCAATAAAAAAATGGTGTTGGTTTCAAATATTTTAGAGTTGGATTATCAAAAAGCAAAAATTGAAGATGCGCTTGTTATCAATCCAACAGGAATTGTTATAAATACACCATGGAAAGATATACAATTGGATTTTGAAAATAATATCGTTAATGAAGCATTAAAAATTATTGATGATTCTACCCAGACATATATAATTTTAGATGCTGTTTCTAAACTTTTCAAGGAAGCAGAATTTATCAAGGTAATAATTGATAAAGGAGATATAATTGAAGAAGACCTTAAAAATAAAGTTGCAATGAATTTTTTGGATAATATTGATAATAAAAAACTCGATTTACTCAAACAAATCTTGGAACACAGATATAAAAGTAATGTTAAGAGAATTAAAAACCGTTTATTGAGTAAACTCGATGATGGGCTTTGGTAGTAATTTCACTTCTATATGCGAATGTATTTTAGTAAGAATAAAGAAAATTAAATAATAATTTTAGAGGAGAAAAAATTGAATCCAATCTGGATAATCCTTATTCATTTCATTTTGTACGGTGCCCCAATTTTCTTATTATTATTATTTTCTCCAAAAAACCGAATATTATTTAATTATATGTACTTGGGAGTTCTTTTTATCCTAACTCAGCTATTTGGAAGAATCTACAGCATAGAAATATTCCCAAATTTATTAATTACTGGAGGAAATTTAGCGTATTCCGCATTTTTAGCTGCATATATGATTGTTATTATTTCCATTCCCGAACCCAATAAAATTCGAACTTTGCTTTATATGCTTGTTGTATTGAATTTTTTTGTTTCATTAATTTACCTTACTTTGTCATATTTCTTAGAAATGGAACAGATTGTCAACATTTTTAATATCCCAGAAGCATTTTTTACACAATCATTAGGATCGAATATTGTTTCCATAGTAGTTTTTATAATTGAATTATTTGGTTTATTGTTTCTTTTAGAACTTGTAAAGAAGACCTTTAAAAAGCGTTTTATGATAATACTTGGCAGTATTGGAAGTTATTATGTTATTATAATTCTTGATGGAATTTTATTTCCTTTAGGAATGAGAATTTTCTACCCTACATTAGAAATTCCAATATTATCTGGGATTTTAGTAAAAATAATATGTGGATCAGGTTTTTTTGTTATATTGGGTATTTATTTCACTTTATTTTACTCAAATATCACAAAATATATGGAAACACCTCTATCTGTTCGCTCAATGTTTCTATCAAAAAGCCAACTCATCGAAAAATTACATGAAACTGAAGAAGAAGTAAAGAAATTACAGAATATTTTACCTATTTGTGCCAAATGTAAAAAGATTCGGGATGATGAGGGTTTTTGGAATCAAGTTGAAGAGTATTTAGCTACAAATTCTAATATAAGATTTTCCCATGGTTTATGCCCAGAATGTGCAGAAGAACTATTGTCAGATTTAGAAAATAATAAAACGTGAAAAAAGGATACATCTCGATAAAGAAGGAGCATCTTAGTATTCATAAAGAGTTTTAATTTCATTTATTTCATCTTGAATTTCAGGGGTTTTTAATAATGTATTAATTTCTTTTGGTTCTGAATAAACATCAAATTCCTTTAATCTAAGATTTTTACGAACTTTTTTTTCGATATGATTGATTTTCTGTTTCATTGCAAAGAACTTAATAAGTTTAAACTTTATTTTTGATATTTTTCTTTGCCATTCCTTAGCAAATTTACCAGATTCAATTTCTTCATACGATTTTTCAAATTTTTGTTCCAATTCTCAAAAAGTTAGTCTTTTTTTCGTAATTTCAACATTGATAAATTAATTATTGACATATTTCGGTTAATAAATTCATTATTTCTTCATGAATTTCACTTTTTTCCATAAATTCTACAAATATTATTGCATCTCGCTTTTTATCATAAATTAATCCATATTGTTTTAATATATTCTTTAAAAATTCACTTCCAGGGATTTTATCAATGAATTCTATATTATTACTTTGCAATAATTAACAATAAACACATCGATAGAATGAACTTAGAACCATATACAAGAGAGATTTTTGACAACGTGTCTAAAAACAATAAAGAAAAATTAAAAGAGTTAAATAAAGTTTGGAAAAGCGCTGAAAAAGGTGTAGCTCACGTCCCTATTGATGGTTATCCAAATATTGCAATTTTTATATACGATAAAATGGAAAAAGGTGAAGATTTGACCAAAATTTTCCTAAAAATTAAGAATATCTCCACTCAAGAATCTTTACCCAATACAATGATATAATTTAAAAACAGAATAAGAAATTTCTTCAACCAAAACAGAAAAAGAGCGCGAAAACTTTACAATATTCCCATTTCACCAAAACAAATAAGTGTCTTCGTTGATAAAGATGGAAATGTAGCCATTTTAAAATATAAAAATTATCTTCCATGTGTGAAGGAAATAGAAGGAATGTCTTCAAGGAAATTCTTCATTAAAAACCTGGAAGAGAACAAAACTCCCAAAGAAATCATAGAATATTTAAAAAATAATATCCCGAAAAGCGATTTAACTCGATCATATAATAATTTCATCCACCAATTCACAGACTGGTCAAAAAGCCACCGTGAATATATGCTGAACCATTTTGGAATCCCTATTGATGTTCCATATCAAATTAAACCAAAAGATGATTTTACCGTTCCGGTTGAAATAAGAATTAAAGATTTCTGCAATAATCGCTTAAATCAAGGGGTTCCAATAGAAACACTCGCAAAAACCGCCCTGTACCAAGTCCCAGAACAAAGAAGAAAAGTAAAATGGCACCAAATCTGCAATTACATCAATTCATTCGCAAGAAATAACCCTGAATTATTCCAAAAACATTACGGTATTAAAGTCGACGATTATTTTAGCGCCGCGGAATACCTAAACAATCATATGGATATTAAATTCAAAAAACAAAAAAGAAAATATAAAATCCCAACAAAATATGACATCGAAGGATTACCTCTAAAGCAATTCATCCAAAATCAAATCGACAACTACCCAAAACAAGATATTAGAAATATCTTTAATAAAATTTTAGCGCTTTACCCAGAAAATCGTCAAGAAATAAGAACTACTATCGGAAGATGTGCTAAAGAATGGATCTCTGATAACCCCACACACCACGAATGCAGAAATGTCGCTAATTCACTCGAAAAATTTCAAAGCAAATTCAAAACATCGCCAACTAAAATAAAATTGCTCAAAGATATCTTGGCAAATAACGAAATCGAAAAATGCAAACAAAATTACACCGAAAACACCCTAAAAGAAAAAATAAAAAAAATAAAAAATGGTAAAAAGAAAACGGTTAATCAACACACCCTAAATACAACTATTTCAAGAATGAAAAGAATTATCAAACATCGCATAAAAAACCCATCCGCAGACTTTAATGAACTAAAACTTATCGCTAAAAAAACCCTGTCCAAATCAGCACTAAACATGATACTCGCAACACCAATCAAAGACCTAAAAAAACTAAAAATTATCGAAAAAAAAGAAAAATTTTGCTGAAAACATAAAAAAATAAAAAATTCACAAAACACACTTTTAATGCCTTTAAATGCAAACATAAATTCTTATATAAACATAAGGTCTATAGGAATAGAAACCATTCTCTCCTTATAAACATAAAATTTACCCCCACCTAAAATAAAAAGAGCACTAATCACATGACATACATCAAACGTGTTACTATGACCGGTTTTAAAAGCTTCGGAAACCGAACAGTATCGGTATCACTCGCTAAAGGATTCACATGCATCATAGGCCCAAACGGAAACGGAAAAAGTAACGTCATTGATGCTCTATGTTTCGCTCTTGGTCGTATGAGCAAAAAGACGATGAGAGCGAAATCGCTCACAGACCTAATTTTTGCGGGATCAAAAACTACGAAAGCAGCACCAAGAGCCGAGGTTACGATTACCTTTGACAACCGGAATCGGGAATTTCCGGATGATAGTGATGAATTTGACATTTCACGGTGGGTAAAAGCGAAAGGGCAATCAGGTTATAAGATTCAGGGCAAGAAATCGACGCGCGAGTTGCTCCTCAATGCGCTCGCCCAGGCGAATATTGATCCTGATGGCTCGAACCAATTCATTTTGCAGGGTAAAATAGTTGAATTGACTCATATGAACACAGTGAATCGTCGAGTATTCATAGAAACGCTAATTGGTCTTGAGAAGTATGATCAGATGAAGGCGCGGACACTTAAAGAACTCGAGAAAGCCGATACAGATTTGGGTCAATTCGAGGCGATTTTTAAGGAAGTTTCCCAGCAGTTGAAGAAGGTTGAAAAGGAGAAAAATGATGCACTTCAATGGAAGCAGTTGGATAATTCAATCAAACAGTATAATGCACAATTAATCGCTCTAAAAATCTTCCACTTACGTCAGAGAGAAGAGGAAATCGCTGCTGATATTGAATCAACCCAATTAGTTATGGAGGAGTTACAATCTCGAATTTCACGTCAGAAAGAGAAAATAGAAACAGAAAATTTACTTTTGAATAATATTAAGGAAGATTTATCGGGGGTAGAGGCAGAGAAGGCAAAAATCGAGGAGGATATTAGCCAACAAAGGTCAGATTTATCTGCAAAGGAGGCAACTTTAGAAGCCACAAAGGGGAATTTAAAGCGACTTGAGGCTACAATTGAAAAATTACAAAATCTCCAAGAGGAATTGGCGGAGGGTCAAACTTTTGATGATTTAATTTCACTTTCTTCGGGTGAGATCGATGTTGTCGAGGAACGTATGGATGAAACTTCCGAGATCATTAATGAAACAATTCAAGAGCAGAAAAAGCGAGAAGTGCAGATAGGCGAGATCAACGAGCAGAAGACAGCAATAAATAAAGACATTTCCAAGGTAAATCAAGATATTAAAGGGTTATCAACCGAAATCAATCTTTCCAATAAAAATATCAATAAAAATACCAAGAAATTGGTTAAATTGGAAAAAGAGTTATCAAAACTTAAAAAAGAAGGCGAGTCAATTGATGATGCTGTTAGGGCAGCACAAGTTGAGAAAGATGAAATCAGCGGATTGATAAACGAATTAAAGAAGAAGATTGAAGATCAAAAGAGTCAACAAAAGGATTTGGACGAAGAAATCAAGAACTTTGAAATTGACAGAGATAAAGCCATGAAAAGGCAAGCAGATATTCAAGCTTCAGTATCTTCAACCAGTGCAGAAATCAATCTTTTTGATGGACAAATAAATGATCTTGAGGAAAAGAAAGCTGGATTTCAAAAAGAATATGATCGCCTCACAAAAGGTAAACCCGTTGAAGATCAAATAAAAGGATTAAAAAAGCAAGAGAGTATTCTTAATAAAGCTATATCTGAAGCAAAAGATAAGTTAAAGAAAGCAAATGATGAGCAGAAAAGCTCTCAAAATAGGAAGGAAACATTTGAAATAAAACGAAGATCATTAGAAAATGAAGTTGGGGATTTAGAAAAGCGCATTTCAAATGTTAGATATGATTTAAAGAATTCTCAAACGGAATTAAAGAAAAGTGAACGTGAGAAAAACGAGAAAACACTCCATACCAACAATTTATCTGGTGAAATAAAAACCTTAACTGTGGAAAAAGATAAATTGAGTGATCAGGCAGAAAATATCAAGAAGAAATTAGAAAAATTAAATGTAGACAGGGAAGATCTCCAAGAAAAAATTGATAAAAAGGCAGATGAGCAAGAGGCATCTTCGCATGAGCTAGAAGGCGTTATGGAGACAGTTCATAGCTTAATTCAGGACATTGGCAGATCTGCTGGAAATATTAAAAGTGATATTCAAAATGCCACACAAGTAGCTATTGATGTATCTAAAAAGGCAATAGAAAACTTCATATTAGACATTACAGAAATGATGGAAGCAATTCAAGAGGTTACAACCAAAGAAACAAATGAAATCAAGCAAGAACTGGAGCAAGTTATTGTCACATTAAATTTCTTAATTGAGAATTCAGAGCAACCAATTCAACAATTAAACGATGATGTACGCGATGCAAGCGAGGAGGCATTGGAGGAGTCTACTTCAAATTTTGATACTTTTGTATCGAAATTTATAGAAAATTTTGATTCTATAAGAATAGCACTTCAAGCCATAGGAGTTTCAGATACATCAGACCAATATAAATTATTAGATTCACTAAATGAAAGCATTCAAAGAGATCAAAATCAATTATTGGAAATTTCAAATAATTTAACAAAAATAGAGAGCAATTTAGAGCAAAAAGAAGAACAAAATGCTAGATTAGAAAGAGATCTAAATGAATTAATAAAAAATCTCAAAGATAATAATGAAAAAATAAAGAATGGTAATACAGAAATAGACGAAAAAACTTCAAAAATTGAGAATCTTAAGAAAGAGATTGAAGATATAAATAAGAATTTTACTGAGATTAAACAATTTTCCGATAATTTTTGGAAATCTACTAAAGATTTACAATCAATTATTGACTTAAAATCAGATGAATTGAATGGTGTAATATCTGATCTTAATTCTTTAGGAACTGTTAAACGATTTCTTGAGGATATTGAGAGTGCGACTAAAGATCAAGAAAAATTACAAGAAAATATCAAGAATAAGAAGAAATCTATTGAAGAACTTAATCAAAGTAATATAAAAGCTCAAGAAGAAACAAAATCTATAAACGAAAAAATTAGTAAAATAAAACAGGATAGGGAATCTGCAGAAGATGTAAGAACAGATCTCGAAGCTCAGATTGAAGCGGAAAATGAAAAACTTAACGAGAGTATTTCCAAATTAAAAGACTTAGAAAATGTTCAAAAGCTTATATCCGATATTGAAAATCTAAATAATGAAAATGAAGAAAATAATACCACAATTGAGGAAGATAAAGAGAAAATAACCACTTCTGAAGGAGATATTGTAAAATTAGATGAACAAATTGATTTAAAAAATTCTGAAATTGATGGGATTCAATCGGAACGAGGAGAGCTTGAACAAAAAGAGAATGAACAAAGAGAATCTCTTTCAGATCTTTCCAATGAGAAGAATGCATTGGAGAAAAAGCGCGATAAACAACAACAGATGAAGGATCGCGAAATCGAAATTGAGAATATGAAAAGTGAGGTTATGGATTTGCAAGATAATATCATTGATTTTGAAGATAGTATCAAGTATATAACTGAAGAAATTGGAAAATTTGAAGAGGAAAGAACTGAAAAATCTAACGCTATAACAGAATTAAATAATCAAATAAATGAATCTTGGGAAAAACAAAAAACTCTTAGAGATGAATTAGGAGAACTTAACACCGATTTATCTATGAATACAACAAAATTCAATAATTTGGAGAATGAAAAAATCTATGTTGAGGAAAAAATCGATGAGTATTTTGAAAAATCAAAAGATTTCGGAACTTTACCTCCTGTTTCTGATGATTTAGATGAAACCCAACTCACAAATTCAATCAACAAAGTGACTAACGAACGAACAGCATTAGAACCTGTAAATCTTAAATCAATTGAAGAGTTCGAACAAGTCAGAGAGAGATGGGATGAAATTGATATGCGTAGGCAAACTTTACAGCGTGAAAGAAAAGCAATATTGGATAGTATCGAAAGGATTGAATTGGAAAAAACAAGAAACTTTATGAAAGCATATCATGAGATCAATAGGGTCTTTAGTTCTGTGTTCCAAAAGCTCAGTCCAGGAGGATCTGCGAAGATGATTTTAGAAAATCCAGCTCATCCATTTGAAGGGGGAATAACAATAGAAGCGCGCCCAAGAGGAAAGAAAATTTCATCATTGACTATCTTATCGGGTGGTGAAAAAACACTAGTAGCATTAAGTTTTATTTTTGCTGTCCAGAATTTCTACCCTGCACCATTTTATATTATGGATGAAATTGACGCGGCATTAGACGGCCCTAATGTTTATCGTGTATCAATGGTTATTAAGGAATACGCAGCCCAGAGTCAATTTTTAGTGATTTCACATAGGGAAGAAAATATTACAAATTCAGAAATTATTTACGGTGTTGCGAGGAATGAGGGAATTACAGATATTTTTAACGTTAATCTTGAGGAAGAGAAGGATCGCGATGATTTTGGATCTCAAATTGATGGTATTGATGAAAAAGATATGGATGCTCCAATAGTAACGGATGTTATCGATGATTAGTGAAGAGGATTTAAAAAATGGCAAAGAAAACTACAAAAAGAAAAACGAGCACTACAAAAAAATCAAAAACCTCAAAAAAAACTAGTAAAAAGAAACCAAAAACATCAAAGAAGGCAAAACTAAAACAAACAAGTTTAACAGGTGAAATTAAAAAGCTAAAATCTGATCAAAAAGAAGAATCTACTAAAAAAAGCAAGAAAAAATCAAAGAAAAAGATCAAAAAAGTAAAAGAAGAAGAAAAAGAACCTGTCATAAAGGAAATAATTACAGTTGGAGTAGAACTTGAGGATGATTCAGAAATTAATGACTCAGAAGTTCTTGAAAAATCTGGAAAATGGTGGCTCGATGAACCGTGGCGATCTTTATTGGACCCTGATCTTGCAGATAATGTAGATCTAGCAAAATTTGATATAAGTTCATTAATAGAACAGTTTATTGACAAGATGTTAACCGAAGATTTAATAGATTTTCGTATATCTGGATTAGCAATTTATTCATCTGCGAAATTTTATCATAAGAAAATAACAAGCGTAATTGCACAAGAAGAACATATTCAAAGGGAAGAAGCTCGTGCTCGTTTACGAAGAGAAATCCCTAGAGCAATAAGTCAACCTTTACGTGAAAGTCGAAAAATTGCAACCTCAGATGAATTATTTGGTGCAATGAGACGAGCAATTATTGAAACTATGCAAAAACGCGAGAAATTAAGAATAAGACGTGAACGTAAACTTGCTAAACGAGAAAAACAAGTTAAAATAAGAGGTAAAGGAAGATTACCTGCTGAAATTTTAAAGCACATCACCGGTAGCGAACTAACCATTGAACAAAGGCTTCAAAAAACCCATCAAAAAATTAAGGAAATCATTCGCATGAACAAGGACGGTCAAACTTTTTCAGTTGAATTAATGAAAAAAATTATTTATCAGGAAGATACAGCATTACTTAAAAAAAAAGTAAATTATATTCAACTTTTTGAAGAATTATTATTTTTAGCATCTTTAAATAAGGTAGTAATGGGACAGAAAACGATGAGGAGTCCAATTGAAGTAACTCTTGTAGATAAAACTAGCATCAATTTAAGTTAAAACAATGTACTGAGGGAAAAGATAATGTTTGAAGAAGAACAAGATTTAAACCAAGAAGAAAATGAAGGAAACCAAGAACCAGAAAGAAATGAAGATGAGAATTATGATCATCAAGAATCTAAAGAATTAAATCAAGATGAAGGAAACCAAGAACCAAAAAAAATTGAAGATGAAAATTATGATCATCAAGAATCTGAAGAATTAAATCAAGATGAAGAAGAAGATAAAGAAGAAGATAAAGAAGAAATTCTAACTGATTCTGAAAAAATAGATCAAGAAGTTGGAGAAGACCAAGAAAATATTGAACAAGAGATTTTAGCTGATTTAGATGAAATGGATAAAGAAATTGAAAGTTTACCTTCTCAATCTGAAGATATAAATCAAGATGAAGAAGGAGGTACAGAAGAAATTCCAACTGATTCTAAAGAAATGCATAATAATATTTCAGGAGAAGAGATATCTCAAGAATCCATTGAAGAGTTCATAGAACAAGATAAATCTGAATCAGAAGAAATTCCGATAATGAGTGATGAATTATCAGCTGAGGAATTAGTATCAGAAGAAATTGATGAAAAGTCAAGAAGGAAAAATATTGTTGAGGGTGCACTTTTTGTAGCAGGTCGACCAATTTCCTTAGAGGAACTTAATATTAAAACTGAAATTAAGAAAAAAGATTTGGCAGAGAGTTTAGAAGAATTAATGCTGGATTATTTGATGCGTGCAACATCATTAGAAATTGTTCAGATTCAAGATAAATTCAGCCTTCAAATAAAGCCAGAATATACCCCTAATGTTAAGAAGTTTGCCACTGGAGGGCTAATACCAGACAGACATTTAAAAACTCTTACAATTATTGCGTTAAAACAACCGATACTCAAATCTAAATTGGTAAAAATTCGAGGATCAGGAGCCTATGAACATGTTAAGTTTTTATTGGATAGAGGGTTCATCGATGCAATGAAAAAAGGAAGATCTTATGAACTCATGACAACTGAGAATTTTGCAGATACTTTTAGACTTTCAAGGGATGTTTCAACATTAAAGAAGCAAATGATTAACCAACTTGGCATTAATGAATCTTCAAATAATGATCCTTCAAATAATGATCCTTCTAATGAAAACTATTCAAATGAAGAATAGAATTCTTTTTATATATAGAAATTTTTCTTTTATATTTTTTATTAAATTGGAAAATTTTTCCAATATTTAGGGAGATAAACTGATTTTCTTATTTCAAAACTCTTAATAATACCATGTAAAACAGTGAATGATGCCAAATCATATGATCCTAAGCCTTATTCCAAACATGTGCATGTTCTCCTATTCTTTGATTATCATACATTTCTTCATATGAAAAAAATAAATTCAATCCTTATAAATCATAAATGATTTATGGTGATTTATGAAGGTGTTAATGATCGATGGATATATTGATGAACCAAGTTGCTTGGGAGTTCCACCATTTTTAGCACCACTACCCCGTTATATTTATGGATCCATTAAAAAATTCATGCCTTCATGGGAAATTGATTATAAAACAATAGATCAGCTACGTAAAGTCTTAAAAGAAAATTATCAAAATAATAGCCATATTGGGTTAAATAATCTTAGAGAAAATAATATAATTATTTTAATAACTGGTGTTTCAGTGCCTGGAAAATATCTTGGTGGAACTCCTTTACGATTTTCGGATCTAAAACACATTTCAAATTTCTTTTCAGAGAGTTTTAAGATTATTTGTGGACCTTCAACTGTTTTTGGAATAGGAGAGGAGGGAGGAAAACCTAGTATTCCCATTGAAAGATTAGAAAGTAATGATAAAAAGTGGAATTTAATTATTAAGGGGGATCCAGAAATAGTGCTTTCTAAACTTCTTCAAGAAAATGAAGAAATTTTTTATAAATACGAAGAAATAGACCAAATTTCAAATTTCAAAGAAATTTTACAATATAAACGTAAAAACATGGAAGAAATTTTAGATTTCTCTATTATTGGTGCAGGATTAATAAGTCTACATCCAAATTATTCTGAAAATGACGGGGGAAATTTGACTTGTGAAATTGAAACATTTAGAGGTTGTCCAAGATATCTAAATGGAGGATGTTTATTTTGTGTTGAACCAAAGAAAGGCCCAACAATTCATCGAAAAATTGACTCTATAGTAGAAGAAATTAAATCATTATATAATAATGGAGTTAGGCATTTTCGTTTAGGAAATCAAACTGATTTTTACGCGTTTAATCATGGACTTTTTAAGAACAAACGATATCCAAAACCAAACCCAGAGGCTATTGAAGAATTATTATCAAAAATACGAAATTCATGTCCAGATATAAGGACGCTCCATATAGATAATGTTAATGCATTAAATTTTGTGCTATATCCTAAAGAAGCTGAAAAAATAACAAGGAGCATTATTAAATATTGTACTGATGGAAATATCGCTGCAATTGGAGTGGAATCCGTGGATCCTAAAGTCATATCTATGAATAATTTAAAAGCTTCAGCGGATGAGATAATGGTGGCCATATCAATAATTAATAAATATGGAAAAATAATTGGAAAAAATGGAAATCCTGCATTTTTACCTGGATTAAACTTTATTATGGGATTACAGGGAGAAACTGAAGAATCATTGAACCTTAATTATCAATTTCTTAAAAAAATATTACAAGAAAACTATTTGATCCGAAGAATAAACCTTAGAAAATTTCTTATACCATCAGGATTCAATCCAAAATTCAATAAAAAGATTAAGAAACACTTGACCAAATTTTCTTCTAAATATTTTAAATGGAAAAACAGTATAAGAAAGGATATTGACCATCCTTTGCTTCAAAAGATTTATCCAATTGGACGTGAATTAAAAAATGTATATGCTGAAAAAAATGATGGTAATGGTACTTTATTACGACAACCAGGAACTTATCCAATAACTTGTTTTGTTCCTAGAAAATTGGATTTATTTCAATTTTATAATCTCATAGTTGTTGATCATGGATTCAGATCACTTAATTGTTTAACTGCCCCGATTGAATTAATAAAATTGACTCAACGCGAATTGGAAATAATTGATGGAATAGGAAAAAAAAGAGCAAAAACGATTATTTTGAAAAGACCATTAAGTAAAAAAGAATGGTTAGAAATTCTTCCCCTTGAAATCTGGGAAAAAATAACAAAATTACAACCATCATTACTTAATTTTAATGAAAAAAATATACAAAACCTCAATTAAAATTTCGATTTTGCATCTTTAATTAAATCTGATACCTTTTCATCTAAACCTTTCATAATTGTTGTAAGTTCTTCCTTCATTTTAGAATTAAATTCCTGATCCTTAATAGAAGGGAGGTTAATTTCTACATTATAAGCTGCACCTTTTAATCCGGTAAGTGCATTTAGGGCAGCAACTGCAATATCAGATAAAGCGTTCTTATTTCCTTTGGTTCCAATTTCTAAGATAATATCTAATACAGATTTACAAGTCCTCACAGTTTCCATTGGGACTAAAGCTGCATTTTTATATTCTTCTTGTATTTTAGCAGAACGTTTTGATTTTGCATCCTCTGTATCTTTAGGAAGTTTAAAAGCTGCAATAACACCATTGAAAGCATTTGCATCTTCATCAATTAATTTTGTTAATTTCTTATAATGTGAATCCAATTGACTTATTTTTTCACTAAAAAATGGCTCTAACTCTTCATATCCTTTCTTACCTAGAGTTAATCGAGAAACCATAGCAGCTAATCCAGCCCCCATTGCACCTGTGACACACGATGCAGAACCTCCTCCTGGTGCAGGACTTTCTGAAGCTAATTCGCTTAAAAATTCGCTAACGGTCAAATTCTCTAATAATTTTTCTGTTTCTATGCGTCCCATCTTTTTTTCAATAATTTGAGATCGGTCCCATTTACCATTTAATTGTAAATAATGTTCTGATGCCTCTAAAAGAGCATCAACATGAATCATTCCATAAACTTCAGTTTCAATAATCGATACACCATAACGTGCAGCTTCATTTCTAACTGTTTGAACAACCATGTGCATGGGAGTCCCCTTATAATTTGTAAGATTCATGGATACTTGAACAAAAGGTTTAGTTTCGAATCCCATAGATTTCACATAATGAAATCCTCCGTTTTTATGTCTAATATTGCGCCCAATTGTTTTTGCAATTTCTACATCTGTTGTATTGAGATAAATATTATATGCAATTAAAAACTCACGAGCGCCAATGACTGTTGCTCCGGCTTTTGGTAGTATTGAAGGCCCGAAATCAGGTTTTCGTTCAGGATCTGTTTTTATTGCTTCCTTCAATCCTTCATATTGTCCTTTTCGAATATTTGCTAAATTTACCCGGTCTGGTCGTGTAGCGGAAGCTTCATATAGATAAGTGGGTATTTTTAATTCCTTTGAAACCTTTTCTGCTAATTTACGTGCTAAATTGGTACATTCCTCGAGAGTAATCCCACTTATTGGTACAAATGGGACAACATCGGTAGCCCCAATGCGCGGATGTTCACCCGAATGGTTATCCATATCTATTAATTCGGCAGCAATTTTAATTCCGGCAAACCCAGCATTAAAACATTCTTCGGGTTCCCCAACTAAAGTTACGACCAAACGATTGTGGTCTGGGTCCGCTCTTGAATCCAAGATCTTTGCATTGCTAGCTTCCTTTATCGCACCAAGAATTTTATCGATTATATCTTGTCTACGACCTTCTGAAAAATTTGGAACTAATTCAACTAATGGCATTTTTTAATCAATTTTAAAAAAGAAGCATTTTTTTAAATCTTTTTAGATATGTAGGACCCAATAGATAAAATTAAATTATCTGCTAAAGCATAAAAAATTGAATCTAATCCTTCCATAGTTTTTGAGGATGTTAAAATATGCCCAATAATATTACAATTTTCTGGAATACTGGATGTAAATTCAAACCACTTATCTTTAAACTTCTTTAAATCTTCATATTGAACTAGATCTTTTTTCGATCCACATATTAAAATAGGAATTTGAGGATTCTCGGCCATTAAGAGCGCAATCCATTTAGGTATAGATTTAAATGTATTGATTCGGGTCAAATCATATAAAATTATGCTCGCTTTAGCACCTTTTATATATGAATCATGTAAAAATTGAAATCTTTTCTGCCCACCTAAATCATAAACTAAGAATTGAAACGTTTTTTTACCACGATTGACTTCTAAAATAACAAAATCTACCCCAATTGTCATTTTTGAAGCAATATTAAAAGTCCCTGTTTTTTTAGTAGAGATTAATGTAGATTTCCCGGTTCCTGCTTGGCCTGCAATTACTATTTTAATTGGGTATTTTTCATTATATGAAGACACACACTATTTTTTTAAAAGAATGATATAAATATCGAAAAAAAAAAGGATAGCAAAATTATTAGGGATGAATGAAAGTTTTATCATCATGGATCTTGATTTGAATAAAAAATCAGTGACCTCATGGAAAATTAAAAATGAAGATTTTGAAGCATTATCTATTTCCACAATTGAAGAAAATAAGAAATTGAAAGAAATACTGTTTAATCAAAATGAATTTTCATTAAATTATTCTCAATTTTCCTTATTTTTTAACTATTTATCTCAGATAAAGAGTAATATCGATTTTAAATACATTCTTCCAGATTATAAACATAAAAAATCTCATAAAACATCTAAAGAACATAAAGTTATGCCTCTTTCTCTTAAGGGATCTCTAAAAATTCCTGAAGTTTACTTTATCACAAATAATGGCTTATGTTTGTTTCACTTTTTAGCTTTTCATGGGAAAATGGAAAGTTCACCAATTAATCAAAATTTAGTTTCTGGGTTACTTAGTGCAATTAATTCTTTTGCTGAAAACATTGGATGGTTGTCGGGAGTACAATTAATAAAATCAGGCGAAATTGAAGTTAGATTCAGTAAAAAAGAAAATATTTTTGTAGCTTTGATGTCCAATGTTAATTCACGATTAAGTCACCTTGTAGAGCCAACATTGTTTGATTTTGCAAGTGATATCGGGGAAGCTTTTGAAAAAAATTATTCAAAACAGATTTTTGCATGTTATGATAAAGGAATAGTGAATACTGATGACTTTTCTAATTTTCAAGAGACTATAAATAAGTATTTTATTCTGTATAGGAAACAAACATTTGATCTATATCAGAAACTAATTTTAACTGAAGCTATTTACTTAGGTGCCCCTCATGATTATTGTGTTGATTTAATACATCAAGTATCAGAAGGAAAAAGTGTAATTAGCGAACTTGCTAAATTAATGAAAGAACATCCAGTTATTACAACTGCGATTCAAAAAGTAAACTTTGACCAAAAACCAGTTTGGGATATTTTTGGAGTCCCGATTTATGATTTCACAAAAGAATAAACTTAAACAACATTTTTAATTTCATTTTTCATGGATATAAAATTAGAATTACTTAATTGGACAATTGAAAATGAAGATAAGCTAAAAGATCAGCAAGTAATTATTTATTATTTCAGTTTAACAACATGCCCTCATTGTAAACGTGGAATAAAATGGTTATTAGAAAAAAATGTCGCTTTTAAATGGCTTTATCTTGATAAATTGCCATTAGAAATGAAAAATTCAGTCAAAAATTGGATCCAAGAAAAATATAAGTTACGGAACAGAATGGGTACACCTTTTGTAATATTTAGAAAAAACAAAGATGATTTCATCTCTAATGGATACGATCCATCCTATTGGGCATCAAAAATTTAAGAATATCTTTTTTCTCTGAACTAATTTGTTACATTTTGTTCTATAAGTTGTTTGATCTTTGAAGGTTTGGGAACACTTCCATCAAATAGTTGATTTAATTCAAATTGTAAATCTTTTTTTATATTTTGTGTTTCTGGAGTAGATGCGATAATTTTATTTATTTTTCTGATGGGGGGTGAGGGAGGGTAACATGAGGAAGGAGGGGATAGTGGTTGAAGATTTGATTGAGCCATCGCCATTATTGGGGACGCTGGTCTGGAAAGGGACAACCTTAATAAATCTTGCATATTTAAATTATTATCTTCAATTTTTTCTCTTAATTTTGTATTTTCTTCTTGAAGTTTTCTTATGTTTTTAATTCTATCAAACATAGATTGGAGAACCATGCTGAAATTTGCAGGGCTTCCTAGATCTTTATTGATTTTAAGAAGAATCGAAACAAGTTTAATATAAACGTTTGAATTTACTGTTATTTGCATAAAATCATCTAAATTATTTTCATTTAGGTCATGTTTAGGCTTTCAATTATCAAGTTTATTTTAACTCAATAGATTTATTTAAATATATATTTTTTTAAACCTCGAAAATAATCCCTATTGTAAAATATGTTTCTGATTGTTAGCAAGGGTTATAATTTTTTTTCCTATGTAATATTATTTCAATATTTCTCAAGGAAAGTGGAACTCGGTTTAAACGCTTATAATGAGAAAGTATGTAATTGTTATGATTTTCTCTATAATAAAATCTATAAGAAATAATTTATTATGACAAGGCGACATCTAGTGTTTGTTTTTCTATTTATATGAGATGAAAAATATGGCTGAAAATAAAGAAAATATACCCAAATATCTTGTGAGATTTCACGGACGTGGTGGACAAGGAGCGGTTACTGCTGCTCAGCTCTGTTCTATGGCTTTTGATGGTCCAGCTACTTGTATGCCCACTTTTGGTGCTGAGAGAATGGGATCACCTGTCGCATCTTTTGCCAGAATGTCAAAAGACTATAGTAAAGTGCGAACAAATGAGCAAGTTTATTCTCCCCAATATAGTTGCATATTGGATGATACTTTGCTTGAAGATGTAGACTGTACTGCGGGAATTGTTCCAGGTGGTTACTTGATTGTAAATACATGTAAACCCTACGAGGAAATAAGAGAAATCATTGAAAAAAATAATCCTCCAGAAATAAACGTTGCATTAATTGATGCTACAACAATTGCATTAGAATTTTTAGGGCGAAACATAACAAATACCTTAATATTAGGTGCTTTAGTAAAGGTTGCACCTCAAATATTTACTCTTGATGAACTGATTACTGCAATAGGTGAGCAATTCAATCCAAAAATTGCTCAAAAGAACATGGACGCAATAAAAACAGTTCCAGACGCAACAAAGATTTATCCTTGTGATGATAAAGTAAAAATTAGCTTTGAAAAAGATTATAAGAAAGAATGGAGCCATATAGGACTAGGAAAATTAGGTGCTGCAGAATTAGATAAAGCAGGGGTTTGGTTTACTGATGTCATTGATGGAGGCTCTAATCGAGTGAATACAGGATCTTGGGGAGTTAGTTATGCATCCTTTCACCCAGAATATTGCATTCAGTGCGGTAATTGTGTGTTTATTTGCCCTGATTTATGTATTGAGCGAGAATTTCGTGATAACAAATGGCAAATAATCGGTGTTGACACATTTCATTGTAAAGGTTGTGAAAACTGCGTTGAAGTTTGCCCAGGAAAAAAAGATAAAGAAACCGGAAAGAAGCATAAGGCTTTGACTATGGTTATGAAATGCTAAGGTGATATAAAAAATGTCTGTACAACCAATGAATCCTTTTTTTAAGGAAATCAAGAAACCAGTCGAATTAACAATGACTGGTAATTATGCTGTTGCGGGTGCGGTTAGTCAAACTGATCCTGATGTGATTTGTGCATTTCCAATTACGCCTCAAACACAATCTGTGGAAGGTTTATCTGATGTTGTCAACCATGGAAAGTTGAAAGCTGCATTCGTTAATGTAGAATCTGAATTAGCAGCGTGTGCGTTTAGTACCGCTGCATGTGCTGCTGGAGCCCGAACCTTCATAGCTACTGCATCTCAAGGGTTATTATTGATGGCTGAATGCTTACCTATGGCTCCTGGATGGAGAGTTCCACTTACAATGCTGATATCGGCCCGTGCATTTAATTCTCCAAATCTTTCAATATGGAATTCTTGGGAATTTACTTTACTATCTGGAATGGGATGGAATACTATCGTTTCTGAAAATGTTCAAGAAACTTATGATGCAGCAATAATTGCATCAAAGATTTCTGAAGATTCATTATTTCCTACTCAATTTGTTCATGATGGATTTATAATTTCACATAGTGCTCAGAAATTTTTTGCTATTCCTGATGAAGATGTTCTGAAATACACTCCAAAAAAACCACGTCACCATATTAATACTGAAAAAACAGGAACTTGGGGGGGAATTGTTACACCGGATTATTTTGGAGAAGGAAGATTAGCTTTAGAATTAGAAAAGAATAAAGTATTGCCAATTATGGATAATGCCTTCAAAGAATTTGAAAAAATGACTGGTAGATCTTATCATTCAATTGAAACCTATAATTTAGATTGTTCCAGTAAAACCGTCTTTCTAACGATGGGATCAATGTGTGGGAATATTCTCACATGGATGGAACACAATAAGGAAGTTGGGTTAATTAAATTAAGAACATGGAGACCGTTTCCAACTGAACAATTAAGAAAAATAATTGAGGATAATAAGATTGAAAAAATAATTATTCTTGAGAAAGATGATGATCTCAGTGGAATTTTACCTCCAGTTGGTCAATCAGTTGCAAGCGCGCTGTTTGGCATAAATGTTGTCCTTAGATCATTTATTGTCGGATTGGGAGGGCGAGATGTCACCAAAGATGAAATTGAATATGCGGCGAGAAAGATGAAGCCTATAAATGATAATAAGGGTAAATTGTATGACTACCTTGGAATTCGAGAAACCAAAGATAAAATGTGGGAGGTTCGTTTTTAACTAGAGGTGATTTTATCATGACAAAAATAATAAAAATGGCTGATATTTTAGCGCGAACTGAAAGAAATACGGTACTTTATATTTCTTATGATAATGAGGCTTTTATGAATACTGGTATTCAGGAAAGTGGAACCACACCATTTGGAGCCAGCACTACAACAGGACCAGGTGGAGAAAAAATAAAGGGAAAAATTGGAATTAAAGAAGATTACATCTTAGGTTTTACATTCCTAGGTCTTAAAAGTGCTTTCTTTGCAACTGCAAATGTTGCCTATCCCATTGATTTCATGGGAAAAGTGATGGATGCAATGAAAACTCCTGGTGGAGGATTTATACAGATATATAGCCCTTGCCCTCGAGGTTGGCGTCATCCAGCAAAAGATACAATTAAGATTTCTAAACTTGCTACGGAATCAGGATATTGGCCTTTAATAACAGTAAAAGTTACTGAAGGAGTTCCAAAATATTATTATACATCAGTTCCTGGAATGAAGAAATCTGAATCTGATGGAGAATATATTACAACTGATGATGAAAAAATGCTGGAATACCTAAAAACTCAAGGAAGATTCCGTCATTTACTAAAACCAGAATTTTTAGAAAAGACCATTGATGAAAATTTTGCTCAGGTAAAAGCTCGCAACATTAATTTAAATAAACTGCTTGCTTCATTTGGAGAAGATGATTGTAAAATACGTTATTCAGTCATACACAAAGAAGTTCCCCCACAATTTCATATAAATAAAGGATATGGATTATGTCCTGGTTGTGGAGCTGGGATGATGATAAACCAATTATCTCATGCAGCATACCAAGTTGCAGAAAAAAATTGTATTTATGTGAATAACACATGTTGTTTGGAAGTGGCTACGAGTAAGGATGATGTAACTTCATGGCAAGCATCATGGATGCATCAATTATTTGAATCTGGAGCAACAGTTGCGGATGCAATTTCAACGGCCTATAGAATTATGTATAATAAAGGGATCAAGAAAGAAGTTCCCTATGTGATACATATAGGTGGTGATGGTTCAACTGTTAATATTGGATTTCAATTCTTAAAATCTGCAATAGTTAGATCATCTGGATATCAAATTTTGAATAAAGATCTAATTCTTAAGTTTACAAGATAGACAATTTTTATAAAGTTTTTTCCTTAATTCCTTTTTAGATGATTCCGACATAATTAATCTATTAACGTTCTCTTATATCACCATTTTATTGCACCCATTCCCTTATAATTCAAATAAA
>JAUWMK010000192.1 GCA_030613185.1 Promethearchaeum sp. | reverse complement strand
ACTCCTTTAAAAATATGTGCAGAATAACCTGCTCTTTTGCAGTAGGATGTTCTCCTATTTTCTTCAATACGTGATACTATTAAATCATTTGATCCTTAAAGCTTTGAAGTTTTGGTTTGGATGTTTCTTTATAGTTTTTTTAGGTTATAATTATACAAACCAAGTCCCAAGAATATAAAGCCACTTACAATTAAAATTAACAGAAACATAGGAATTAGAAGTAAAAAAAACGCAGAAGTATCGTTGAAGTTTGTCCTCATGCTTCTCAACATTTCTCCTATCATGGTATATGATGGATCAAAGAAATCGGGACCATGCACAGTATTATATCCTTCAAAAAGTATAATAGATAAGCCTATATTTAAACATAATACTCCTGTGATTGGAAAAATTAAGTTTCTTCTGATATTACTAAACGAACTGCTTTGATTTTTTCCATTAGCGAACGCCGGTTCAATATTTTCCTTTTTCATTTCACTAGATATTATCTCGGCTGTAATATGAGTAACTATCGGAATGCTAATTAATCCTAGTATCCATATTATGTTAAAATCTGCTATTCCGATTTTATCTATAATTAGAATTAGAATCATGATACATGGAATAGAAATAAAGATTAAAACCAAATTATTAATTAATTTTTTTACCCATTTCCCAAAATAAGCTGATAGAAATCCAAGGAAAACGCCAACAATGCTTATTAGAGATGAAAAAATGCCAATTATCAAAGCGGTTTGAGTTTTAAAAATATTCTTACCTGATGCATCCCAACAATATATTCCAATTCAAAAAATCGAAATAATTATCAATATCCCCCCAATTATTATAACTCGTTTTGAAAATCTATTATTTAAAATATTAGATTTTTCTTCATTGGAAGATTGTTGATCACTATTTGAATTAATATTTTCGATATCTTTCTTAGAAGTTAGTTTTAATCCCCAATTTTTAAAAATTAGTGGAATACAAATAAGAATCCCAAAGATACCTAAGAAAATTAAAAAATATACTCTTAATAATAAGAAAATGATAAGAAATAATACGGAAATAATAATTGTTGAGATAAGGATTCTAACATCCCCATTTCTTTGAATTTTATTTTTTTTAGGGGTTGATTTTAAATCTATATTTTCATTTATATCTGAATTATTGCTCTTTTTTGCTGAATTGTCTTCAACATTTGATATTTTTTCTGTATTAATTTCTTTGTGTTCAAGATATAATGTAATCCCACAAATAATTATATTAAATAACAAATTGAATATAAAAAATGTTATTAAAAAAAAATAAATTGAAAGAATTAGCAAATTAAAATATCCACAATATAATCCATCCAAAAACATAGCTGTCAAATCATGAGTACAAACGATTGGATAAATAAAAAAAGCAGAGGAAACAATAATATTATAAAAAAATCCCAGTTTTCCGGTGAAATTTGGGATTTCTTTTGATGATTTAAAGTGCTCAATAAGTTTATACGTAAAATATGTGACGATTGGAATCATTATTAGGTTTAAAGTGCTAACTGGGGTCATTAAATATAAAATACGATCCCAAAAGCCCTTACCACTCAATAAGCAGTCAATTAAAGGAAAATATGTGATGAAATCACCCTCGTCCAAAAAAGCTGCGTAGGTGGCTCCTGAACATCCAGGTAACCATTGTAGACCATAGTTACCAAACATATATTGAAAGATGTATCCAAAACCCACTATTGGAATTGCCCAAAGTAAAATAATAAGTACTCGGATTATTTTTCCTTTCTTTTTATTTTTAAATTTACTGACTAAATATCCAAAATAAATCCCGAAGAATAATGAGATTGCAAAAGACGCAAAAATTAACTCTAGAAATCTAAAATATTGCAAATTTCTCATTTCATTTATTTGTCCTTTAACAATAATATTTATCCCTGTGGGGCTCGATAGATAATAAGAATTACCCCAATATCCTAAGAAAAGATTTCCTAAAAAGAAGAAAAATTGAATAATAATATTTTTATCAAGAGCTAACCGAGTCACTTCATGTTCATAAATAGGATTTCCTTCAGAAAGCGAATAGGGATTCCCTGGCAGAAATCTGATTAATAGAAAGAAAAATAAAAGACCGAGAAATAATACCCCCAAAGAAGTTAGAAATGTTTTAGTAATATGTTTGTAATATTTAGATACATCTATCCTCTTTTTTGATGAATTACTATCTATATTTAATGATTTTTCAGACATAAAGTTCACATATTTGGATTTTTATTAGTTTTAATTAAAAAAGAATTAAACAAAATCGTCTAATTTACTCTATTCATATCAATCTATATATATTTCTATAAATTCCTAATGTGTAAATTATTGTTTCTTGCGTTTATAATCAAATAAACTAAGTCCCAATAGAATAAAACCACTCATTATTAAAAATAGCAAGAATGACGGAATTAGGAGAATAAATAACGAAGGAGGATCCACACGTGTAAAGATTGTATATCTACACATGTGAATAGCCCTCCCTAAGCTAATAAATGATGGGTCTAAGAATTCGAAAACAGTAACATATCCTTCATAAAGGAAAATAGAAAAACTTACATTAAAACATAATAAACCCGTGATTGGGAGAATTATTTTATGTTTAATATTTTTAAATGAATTATTTTGATTTTTTTCACCGAAAAGTGCTGGTTTAATCGAGTTCTTTTTCATTTCATTAGATATTATCTCCTCAGTAAAATGAGTAACAATTGGAATGCTAATTAATCCAATTATCCAGATTACGCTGGAATTTGCGATTCCGATTATATCTATAAATATACCTAAAATCATTACACAGGGAATAGTAATAAAGAGTAAAACCAAATTATTAATTACTTTCTTTACCCATTTCCCATAAAAAGCTGAAAGAAATCCAAGAAAAACGCCGATAATGCTTATTAACGTTACCAATGTACTAATAATCAAGATTGTTTGAGTTTTAAATATATTTTTTCCAGATGTCTCCCACCCATATATTGCGATTCCAAACATCGAAATAATAATAAATATACTCCCAATTATTGAGGTCCATTTTGAGAATCCATTATTTCTTATTGTGGATTCTTCTATAACAAAAGATTTTTGATTATTATTTGAACTATTTTTCTTAATTTCCTTCTCTGAAGTCAGTTTTAGTCTCCATCTTTTAAAAATTAGTGGAATGCAAATAATTATCACAAGGATGGCTAAGAAAATTATAAAGTTTTTTTCCAATACCAAGAAAATGATAAAGAATAATAAGGAAATGACAATTGTTGCAATGAGGATTTCAGCATTTAATAAATTTAGTTCTTTTTGTAGTTTATTTTTTTTTGGATGTGTTTCTAAATCTGAATGTTCTTTTATGACAGATTTATTGTTCTCATTTAAGGATTCCTCTTCCATTATAGATATTTTATCTTTTATTACCTGTTTTTTTTCAAGATATAATGTTATCCCGCATACTATTATATTAAAAACCAAGTTGAAAATAAAAAAGGTAATAAGAAACAAGTAAATCGAAACAAAAAAATCACCAAAAGCTAATTCAGAATAAATTCCATCTTCAAACAAAAAAGTCAAATCCCAAGTACAAATTATTGGACCGATTATAAAGGACGAGGTAACAATAATACTATAAAAAAATCCTAGATTTCCAGTAAAATCTGGTATTTCTCTTGATGATTTAAAGTGTTCAATAAGTTTATATATAAAATATGTAATAATTGGAATCATTATAAGGTTTAATATGCTAACAGGTGTTATTAAATATAGAAAACGTTCCCAAAAACATTTTCCGGACAATAAACAGTCAATTATGGGGAAATTTGTTATATAATCGCCATCTGATAAAAATATTATGTGTGAACTATATCCACTGCATCCAGGCAACAAATCTAAAAAGAAACCAATGTAACTAAATATGTACCCAAACCCCATAAGTGGAATTGCCCAAAGTAAAATAATTAGAAATCGAATGATTTTTCCTTTCTTTTTATTTTTAAATTTACTAACTAGATATCCAAAAAAAATCCCAAATATTAATGAGATTCCAATCGATGCAAAAATTATCTCTAAAAAACTATGATAGGGTAGAATATAATTAGAATTAAATCGCCACTCATCCATAGTTTGAGTAACCAATACATCATTACTAAGATGATAACTATGGATACCCCAATTTCCTGTAAAAAGATTTTTTAAAAACACGAAAAACTGGATTAAAGGATTTTTATCTAAAGCTAATCGAGTAACTTCTGTATCATAAATCAAATTCCCTTCAGATAGTGAATAAGGATTTCCGGGCATCATTCTGATCAATATGAAGAAAAATAAAAGCCCGAAAAATAGTACATATAAAGAAGTTAGAAATGATTTAACGATGTGTTTGTAATATTTAGAGGCATCTATTCCTTTATTTAATGAATCAATAATAATAAGTTGTTCTCTATTTGCTTTAATAGTAGGAAATAATTCCTTGATAAGGTATCGGAGATCCACTATAGCTAGGAGGGTTAGAATAAATATTACAATCCAAAGAAATATATTTGATATTTTTTCTTTTGGACTCCAAGGATCGATGATTTCCAAACCATTATCGGTATCTGCTACGTAAACATATGATCCTGAAACAAAGACATCGCTTGTATATCCTTTATCATCACTGAAATGTCCTACTTTAACGGGATTGGCCAGGTCGGAAATGTCAATAATCTGAAAACCATTACTATCTCCCATTAAATAAGCATAAGATCCCGAAATATAAACGCCATCTACATGTCCGCCATAGTTGAGCTGTCCCACTTCCACGGGAGTAGTCGGGTCTGAAATGTCAATAATCGTTAAGCCATCACCATTTGCTACATAAGCATATAACCCAGAAACATAAACATCGTAAGTATACCCTTCATCATCATTGTCGAGTTGTCCCACTTCCAACGGAGTAGTCGGGTCTGAAATATCAATAATCTCTAAGCCGTCCTCACCATCCGCTACATAAGCATAGGATCCCGAAATATGGACATTACTTGCATATCCACCATCATCGAAATGTCCCACTTCCACAGGAGCGGTAGGATCGGAAATATCGATAATCTTTAAACCATCAACACCTTCAGCCAAATAAGCATATGATCCAGAAACATAAATATCACATATCACTCCATAATCATCGAATTGTCCCACTTCCACGGGAGTAGTTGGGTCTGAAATGTCAATAATCTCTAAACCCTCCTGATCATCTCCTATGTAAGCATATGATCCCGAAACATAAACGCTCTCTATATATCCACCATCATCAAGCTGCCCGATAACGCTGAAATTAATGTAAAGAAGCATACTTGCTCCAACAATAAGTGCTAATGATCCCACAAATAATACAACCAATAATGGATTTTTCTTGAGTTTCATTATTAGGAACCTCCGTTCTTCATGGAATTTATCAAAGGCGAATTGTTTTTCTCCCCATTTCTGTAAGGATCTGGTAATTGGGTAGACTGTTCCTTATCTTTCATTGTCAGTTTATAATCATAATACCCAAGTCCTAATAGTACAAGGCCACTCATTATTAAAAATAACAAGAATGAAGGAATAAGGAGGACAAACAGGGAAGAAGGATAATAATTCATTCTAATATCCCTCCCTAAGCTAATAAATGATAAGCTACCAAAACTATTATATGAAAATAGTGTGTTAATACCTTCAAAAAGCAGAATAGATATGCTAACATTAAAACATAATACACCCGTGATTGGGAAAATAGAGTTTCTTATTACATTTCTAAACAAATTACTATTAATTCTTGCACTGTAAAGCACCGGCATAATTGTGTTTTTTAAAAACACGAAAAACTGGATTAAATGATTTTTATCTAAAGCTAATCGAGTAACTTCTGTATCATAAATCAGATTCCCTTCAGAGAGTGAATAAGGATTTCCTGGCATCATTCGAATAACAAGGAAGAAAAATAAAAGCCCGAAAAATAGTACATATAAAGAAGTTAGAAATGATTTAACGATGTATTTGTAATATTTAGATACGTTTATCTCCTTTTTTGAGGAGTTTCTATCAATAGTTAATGATTTTTCAGACATAAAGTTCACATATTTTTATTTTTAATATTTTTAATTGAATCAAGATTTAAACAAAATCGTCTACTAAACCATATTTGTATTATTCTATTAAATGTTTCTATGAAATATATTTAAAACAAAATGTAATGATTTGGGTTCGATTTTTTTATTATCATAGATTTTAGCGTTGATTCTGTATATATATTGAAATTCTATTGAAAATCATTGGGTATATCTGATGAATGAATAAATGAATGAATAAATGAAAAAATAAATGGAATAAAAAAAAATAGACCTTCATTAACAATATCCAGAATTGTCTATGCTCTTATGAAGGTTATTTTACTTTTTTTAGATCTCCAGATTAATAGAGATATTGTCGAAATTAGACATATGCTAACAATAATTGAAGAATAACCGGGAATATTAAGAAAATACATAAAAGGATCTTCAACAACCTTATTGGGATAACTCTCTGGATCTAATGGATCGGTTCCCTGTTCTACTTCAAAACCATCATCATAATTATCATTGTCTGTATCAGCATCCAAAGGATCTGTCCCAAAATCAAAAATTTCTTCCCCATCTAATAATCCATCATTATCCGTATCTGAATCCGTAGGATCTGTTCCATAATCAAAAACTTCTTCCCCATCTAATAATCCATCATTGTCACTATCAGTATTTATAGGATCTGTTCCATAATCAAAAACTTCTTCCCCATCTAATAATCCATCATCATCAGAATCCGAATCAAATGGATCAGAGCCGTAAATATTTTCTTCTTCTGAATTAAGTAATCCATCTCTATCACTATCGACATGAAATATATTCACATAAGAATCAATCACAATTGGCCATTCACCCCACCATGTGCTATAAAAATAATATTTCATGTTCATTGCATTTACGGGAATATACTTAACATTTTTACTATATGCTATTTGCATTTTGTTATATCCCATGAAAACCCATGGCATTAAATCAGTGGCGATATAGTCTTGAATATCATAATATATTTGTTGTCGGGCGTTTTCGTCAGTTTCATTTAATCCTTCCATTATTTTATTTTGAAGCCATGTATCATCTACTTGGGCTGCGTTTCCTAATGATGTACTAGATAATAGTGGAAAGAAAAAATTGTTTGGATCGTTGTAATCTGGCATCCATCCGAGACGGAACAAGTCTAATTCATCTGGATTATTATAAAGTAAGTTCAAAAAATTCTGCCAAGTCATATTTCCCATTACAATTGAAATTCCAATTCGTGATAAATCAAATTGGATTTGTATTCCAAAATTTTCCCGATAGAGATTTCCTTCGTTATATGTGTAATTATATTCCGCAACTGGATCTGTGCTTTTTGATAATGCTATCCATTCGGAATCACTTGAATATTCATCCAATCCTTTAGATTGCCCTGAATCAATTAATGTTTGTCGAGCATGATCTAAATCAAAAGTTGCTACATTACAATCTTTGTGATAATTTATGGCGGGTGGAATAATTGATTTCATTCTCACTATTGTATCGTTGTATAAATTAGAGATTGTATAATCATAATCTATTGCATAACTAATTGCCTCTCTCATATTTCTATTTATTTTATTGTTATTCATTCCCATATAAGATATTATTGTGCCGATTTCATAATTTTCCACGATTATGTTATCGGATTCTTTAAGTTCATCCATGTAATCTAAGTCCAAATGGTGAGGGACATCAATCTCACCAGCTAATAAAGCTTGTGTGACTTCAGTGAAACTGGGATATTTAACAAATTGAATATATTTAACTGCAGGAATCCCTCTGTAATAGCTGGGAAAATATTCAAAATAGACTTTGGCACCATCATTTCCTATATATTTATATGGTCCCGTTCCGATAAGAATTCCATCAGAAGGTAAAATAACATCGGCAGGCATAACACTCGTATCAACTATATATGAACCTCCGAAACATAGAAGTGCTTCAAATGCAGCATATGAATAATTTAACACGAATTTGACTGTAAATTCATTAATTACTTCGACTGAATTAATTACAAATTCATCATTCACTGGTTTATATAATTCTTCAGTTTGATGACCACCAAGTTCGATAAGATGATGTAGTCGATCAAACGAGCTTTTCACTGCTGTTGCATTAAATGCATGTCCGTTGTGGAAAAAAACATTTTCACGTAGTGGTACTGAGTATTCTGTATTATCAAAATTCCAACTCCCGTAATTGCTCGTTAATCGAGGAATTATACTTAAGTTTCTATTTATTAGGGTATATGCAAATAATCCTTCTGAAACTTGATCAATTACATCGTTAGAAGCACTATCCCAAGCATAAGAGGGATCTAGATCAAACCCTAAGGCTGTTGTTCCAATTAATAATGTGTCTGCACTGCTATCTGCTGAATCTGGTGAATATGGGAGATTATCATTAACTTGCGGTGTTGAATTTATTATTCCGAGTGATAATGTTATGATTATGATAAAAAGAATTTTATTTTTTTCAAGACTCCGCAAATTAATCTAAGTTTTTTTTGGCGGATAATGTCGTATCAATCTATAAATTATTGTCGGTGGATTGGGAACTTATCTCAAAGGATGGATAAGCCATTAAGATTAATTTGCGGACTCATGTT
>JAUWMK010000364.1 GCA_030613185.1 Promethearchaeum sp. | reverse complement strand
CCTGATTTACTATGATCATTAGTTGAAACTAAGTATGGTTCCCCTTCGAAAATGAAATAGTTACCTCTTTTTAAATTATTAGCTGTTTTTCTTCCCATTTTAATCACTATTTTCTTAATTTTTTTTTAGATTTTTTTTATACTATAGATATATGTTTTTTTTAAATATAATGAATTTTATGAAATTCCATTAAATTCTATAATATTTATTTCTATTAATTTTATTTTTCTTTGATCATTTATATTTTTTAATTAAAATGGAAGCAAAGGTAAGTGGAGTTTTTGGAGTGATTTTCGATTTAGATGGAACAATTTTAGATGATATTCCCTACGTTCTTAATATTCATGTTAAAATTACAGAAGATAATAATTTTCCTTTAACTGATGAATTAGATGCTCTGCTTCGGGAAAATACCGGTATTCCTCTATGCATAACTGGTTCAAATTTGGTAAGATTCAAAGCTTTGAATTATTTAGGAAAAAAAATAAAACTTCCATTTTTTAACCGGTTGAAAATGATGAATAAGGCTAAAAAGTTTATTTATGAGTTTTTTAAGAAATGTCCGTTGATAAAAGGAACTCAAGAAACTTTAAGATTTTTGAAAGAGAATAATGTCAAAATCGGAATGTTTACTAATGCTAGCAGATTGGAGATTAAAAGAATTTTTAATGGCAGGGAAGAAATTTTGAAATATTTTGAAGGAAATATTATTACAAAGGATGATGTAAAGCATAAGAAACCCCATCCTGAAGGAATAATCAAATTAATAAACAAATGGGGTATTTTGCCACAAAATACAGTGATTTTTGGAGATTACAAATCAGATATTCAAGCAGGAAAAGAGGCTGGAATTACTACAGTCGGAGTTTTAAGTGGAGTCGGGGATTTAGAACATTTCAAGAGATGTAATGCAGATTATATCATTCAAGATATTTCGGAAATCCCAGTTAAATTTCCAAAATTAATGTTTTAAAAATAATATGAAAATTATTTTGTCTTTTTGGATCTGAAGGGTGTATTTTTGCCTTTTTAGAATTGTTAAAAAAAAAAAAAAGTGAGATTATCTTTTTTTCCCTCCCTCATTATTATCTTCGTTTTAGAAATATTTAAAGCTAGCTTTTTTTATGCCCTCATTTTTGTCATTTTGATTTTAAGATGATTTTCAAAGAGAGAAGAACTTTGTAACGATTTTAACAAAAATGTCTGCAATATTTATCATTGAGGTAAAACACAAAATTCTTTTATAGCAGAAATGATTGAAATTTTATAGATCTGAATTGAAATCAAAATTATTTGGGATGGATCGGAACAATCGTTCTGTATCTCTGTTGTGTTATCTTGTAATATTTACTATTCAAAATCTTGAAGAAAAATTGAATACAGAGCAATTAAAACAAATTGTTCATGCAGGAATCTATGATTATATTTTCCCAAGATATGAAAAAAGGAAGGATGTAAAGTTAATATCAATATATGTACACACAAATTATGTCGAAATTAACTTTCAAGCTCTACCTGTCTTTATCTTAAAACGTAAAAAAAAAAATCACGAAAAGAAAAATGATAATTTTATAGATGATTTATATATACATTCAAAGAAATATATATTATCTGAAGCACCACAATTGGGTAAGATTCTCTGGAGTGAAAATATTTTTTTAAGTACGCGTAGACAATTTGTTAATCAACAGATCAAAGCCTATTTAGATATGCAAAAAACCCTTAGTACAATTGAAAAATCTTAATAAAAAAAAAAAGTTGAATTATTGAATCATGATTTATATTGAATCTCTTAGGTATATTTGTATACTTTGCACGAAGGAATACAAATCGTTATTTAAAACTGAAGAATCAAAGAAAAAAATGCGTGAAATTATTCTTCTATATTTTGAGATTAAAGAAAAAAGTGAGGATGTAAAATTCATCTCTGTTTCAATAAATGATAAACATGTTGAAATTACATTTGAAGCACCTTCTTCTATAGAATTAACAAAATTTGTCAGTAATTTTAAGTCTGTAAGTTCAAGAAGATTTTTAAAATATTTAAAATCGATTAAATTCAAGGTATCTGGAATATGGACTAAGAATTACTTATTGGCAACTCAAGAATATCAATTGAATCAAAAAAAGGAATCATTTCTCCAAGCCCAAGAATATAAATCAATATTGTAAGAAAAATTTAATAATTAAAATATAATTGAATAATTAAAATAATAAATACAACAACACACAAGAAATAGATGTGAAATCTATGGAAATGCAACTAAGCGCAGAATTATTTGAGATTTCGAGGTATACTCTGAAAATTATAGGGGCAATCATCTCAATTATTTTTGGAATTATTGCTTACATTAATTACAAAAAAGATTTGAAATTATCCTCGAAAAATATTTCATTTTATTTCACGTTTTATTTCTTCTTCCCAGGATTGGCAATTTTAAATCAAGCGATTCCTAAAGCAAATAATGTTTTCATAGGAGCTGAGTTATTCTTCTCAATAATCGGAAATGTTGCGTTAATTTATTATTGTTTAGAGGTATTTTCCTTTGAAAATTATTTAAAATCAAAAAAAACTAAGATATTTATTATAATTTATATAATTCTCGGATTTATTGGTAGTTTCATAATATCTTACATTACTTTTGCAGTAAATGAGGAAATAATACCATCAAAATCTTTTGGCTATGTTGGTATTGTTATATTGTACTGTTTACACGTTTTTACATATATTTTTCTCTTTTTCAATATGCTGAAAACAGCAAAAAAAATCAGAATAATCGGAAACATCGAATATTCAGATGAGAAAATCAATTTATTTGTTAAAAAAGCCTACATTCTTGCTTTGGGGAGTGTTTTCATGTTAATTATGTTAATTTTTATGGTTTTGGATGTTCAAGTAGTAGAAGGGAGAACTCTTTATAACCCAATATCATGGATCTCGTATATAATTGTGATTAGTCTTTTCTTTGTCGGATTTAATTTAACAAGAAATGAAAATTTGGAAAATTTGGAAGAATGAGATTTTAAACAAAATTTTTGAGCATTTATTCTAATATAATATTGGGAAAAAAAATTGGTTCTTGATAATTTGGGAAAATCTCTTGATTCACTTATTCGAAAAATTCGTCGATTGCCCGAGGTTGATAAAGACTCTATTAATGCGATTCTTCAAGAATTGCAAAGGGCACTATTGCTGGCAGATGTCAATGTTGAGATGTGTTTAGCTGTTTCTAATAACATAAAAAAGCGAGCCACAGATGAAAAAATCAATCTAAAAATCGATAGAAGAGAATTTATAATCAAAATTCTACACGACGAGTTAATTAACATTCTTGGTGGAGAAGACGCTCCAAAACGTATAAAAACAGGTAAACAGTCAATCATTCTCTTAGTTGGAATACAAGGGTCTGGAAAGACAACTACTGTTGGAAAATTGGCAAATTTTTACAAGAAAAAAGGATTCAAAATAGGAGTAATTTGTACAGACACTTGGCGGCCAGGAGCTTATGACCAATTGGCTCAAACTTGTGATTCAATAAGTGTGAATCATTTTGGTATGCCGGATGAAAAGAATGCTTTGAAAATTGCTAAAAAAGGTTTAAAACATTTCACAAAAACCGGAAAAGATCAAAAAGACCTAATAATTGTGGATACCGCTGGCAGACATAAAAAAGAAACTGAATTAATGCAAGAAATGAAAAAACTGGAAAACATTATCAAGCCAAATGAAACTATTCTGGTAATTGACGGAACCCTAGGTCAACAAGCTTATGCCCAAGCCCTTGCTTTTGCTCAGACAACACATGTGGGTTCAATAATCATTACAAAATTAGATGGTTCCGCCAAAGGTGGAGGTGCACTTTCAGCAGCAGGTGCATCAGGAGCACCAATTAAATTTATTGGTGTTGGAGAAAGGGTTGATGATTTAGAAGAATTTCATGCTTCAAAATTTATCGGAACACTATTGGGAATCCCCGATATTGAAGGTTTAATCGAGAAAGTAAAAGAACTCGAACTTGAAGCTGATGATGATCAGATGAAAAGACTGATGAAAGGCAAATTTACTCTTGATGATATGCACCTTCAACTTAAATCGCTTGATAAAATGGGCGGATTTAAAAAAATTCTAGCTATGATGGGGGGTGCTAATATACCCGATCAGATGCAAGTAATGGCAGAAGCAAATTTGGATAAATGGGATTTTGTATTAGGATCGATGACTAAATTTGAGAAAGATAACCCAGATGTCATAAAAAAAACCCGCATTACACGGGTTGCACGGGGTAGCGGCACGACTTACACAGAGATTAAGCAAATGCTGAAGCAGTATTCCCAAATGAAAGTTTTTATGAAGGGAATGTTAGGAAAGAAGCGTAGAGGTAAAAAAGGACAACCTGCAGAAGGGGGAATGCCGGGTATGCCTGGAATGGATGGTAAAATGCCAGATATGCAAGAAATGGCAGAAATGCAGCAGAAAATGATGCAAGGAAAGAAGAAACGAAAAAAACATCCATGGTAATAATACACACCAGTGAGGAATTAATATTTTAAAGCTATTTTTTTATATATTTTTTTCAAGACTCCGCAAATTAATCTAAGTTTTTTTTGGCGGATAATGTCGTATCAATCTATAAATTATTGTCGGTGGATTGGGAACTTATCTCAAAGGATGGATAAGCCATTAAGATTAATTTGCGGACTCATGTT
>JAUWMK010000002.1 GCA_030613185.1 Promethearchaeum sp. | reverse complement strand
TATTATATGGGGCCGATTCTTCAGCAGGTTTGAGCAGTAACTCATTTCCGCTTAGAGTATTTGGTGTCATAAGCTAATACATGAATCGGTTCTATCTAAAATTAATGGATTTCAAAATTCATTTCATTGTTTACTGAAAATCTAAAAAAAAAAGCGTAAAACTAAAAATTAATCAAACGTTATTTTTATCAAGAATGTTAAATCGAAATCCATTTCCAATCACCGGAGAACTTGTCATTTGTAAGGTCATAAATGTAGATCGTGTGTATGTCAGAGTTAGATTAGAAGACTATGGAGGATTAACTCATGAAGCTAATGCATCTGGAATGATACACATCAAAGAATTGTCAAATCGCTGGGTTAAAAATATTAATTCGATCATATCTGTAGGCCAAAAAGTCGTATTATCTGTACTTAGAGTTAATGAAGAAAGAGGGTATTTAGATCTTAGTTTAAGGCGAGTAAATAAAGTTCAACGTATTAAAACAATGGGAGCTTGGCGGTATTCAATCAAATTAGAGGGTCTCTTAAAATTTTTTGCTGAGCAAAAAAATTTAACATTATTAGATCTTTATAAAAAGGCACTATGGGCAATAATTGATGAATATGGTGATTTACGCTCAGCTTTCGAAGAAATAAAAGAAGATGGCATTGATGTGCTAAAAAAGATACCCAATTTGGATTTATCTGAGGACTTGATGAATGCTCTCTATCAATTAATCATGGAAAATATTACAATATCTAAAGTAAACATAACAATTGATTTTGAGATACAAGTTCCAACAGGAAATGGAATTGATATTATTAAAGAAGCCATATCTGCTTCAATCAAATTACGGAAAGCAAAGGGTATTTCAACAAAATTTACATATAACGGTGCTCCTGTTTACAGATGTGAATTAGAGGCTAAAGATTACCCGTCTGCAGAAAATCATTTAACTAAACTTAAAAATAAGATGGAATCTATAATTGGAACTCGTGGCACAGTTGAAATGATAAGAGTATAATGAGGAAGAAAAAAAGATGCCATCACGATTAAAACGTTGTATGAAATGTAAGCAATATACAATTGCAGAAGATAAATGTAATTTTTGTGGTGCCTCTTTAGAAAAAATTGCTCCACCAAGGTTTTCTCTTGAAGATAAATATCAACAATTTCGTATTCCTTATTTTAAGGAAAAAATGAAGAATAAATTTAATATTCTGGATTAATTTCAATTGCTTCTGCTGCATTTTCTTCAATTAAAATTGAAGCGTTTTGAATTGGTAAGCGTACAATGTCTTCTTTTTGGAATGGGCCATAAATTTTAAGGTCTTTTCCGACTAATGCAGGAATGCTTTTTGTAAATCTGATTAAAATATATGCTACTTCATGTTTTTTTTGAATCATTTGCTTCTTTTGAGTAGTATTACTTTCTGTATCGATTAAATTTTCATTTGTTTCAAATATAGGTATTGAGTTTGATTTGTGTTTGTTAATTATATCTTGATTTGTTTCTTTATATTCAAAATCTTGATAGGCTTGTGTTCTTTCTTCATTTTTAGTGGGGATATTATGATTGGTTTCAATACTGGCTAATAGAAATTTCTTCGTCTTTGAATTTCCTTTAAAAGCTGAGTATAGTTGTTTATAATATTCTTGTTCAGCAGGAAAGAGGGATTCTTCATCGATTTTTTGAAGCGAGCGACATAAGTTCAATATTTTTTCAGAACGAATATTAAAGAAATCTTTTATCATAAAAAGGATGTTTTCAAGAGTTTTTTCATGTATTCTTTTAATAACACTCTCCCTTTTTTCACTCTTTTCTATTGATTCTTTAATTTTAGTAGTTAAAAACTGAATATCCTTCAAAATATTGTCTTTATCTTTAATTTTTCCAATTTTATTACCTGTTGCTTCGATTTTCCATACTCGAAATAAAAACAAATATATTTCTTCTTGAGTTTTATCCATTTCAAATCTCTTTATTCCCTTTTATTTTAGTATCTGATTATTTTTGTAGGTTTGTATTAATTGCGCAACATAGCAACATCCTTGCACATTAAAAATAATGCTGCATTGAGTGGGAGTTTTAATTTATCTCCTTTGTTATAAGGGCCATAATTATTACTTCCTATTCTAATTTTAGGAGATATTGGTACGGTAATCTCAATATCTAATGTATTTTCTGGATTATCTGGGAAAGATAAAGCATCTTTTAAAGGATCAAAATCTTTAAGATCTTCATAATTAATTTTCATCACCCTAAATCCCGTTTTTCCATGAAGAGAGCCTTCTAACCTGATTAATCGATGTAAATCAATGCTAACAACGACATCTATATCTGCTTTAATTCGATCTCGTAATATTTCGAATACTCTTATCCAGGATTTATCGCTTATCCCTGCAACTTGCCAAGCTCTACTCTTTTTAGAAATTTGTTCAATAAGATACTGTCGGTTTGAAATGAACATGTTTAATACCACAGAATTTAATTTTTTTCCATAAATTGGATTTTCAAAAACTTCTCTTATTCTGGGTTCCCCTTGTATTAATATGTTATAGAGTTCTTTGGCAATTTTTCCAGACCAACCCGGATCTTCAATTGAAAATCCTGTCATACTATTTTGGATCTTTCTAAAATTCCATATTTTAAATGAAAATCCTTCTCCAGTGACATAATCTGAAATCTCCCGGCGCGCATCTTGATCTAAATCCAAAAATGCTTTAGTTTTTAAATGTATATGATAACCTCGATGCCCGGAAAAATACAGATGGATATCCTCTAAAGGAATCGAAAAATCCCTTAGAAGGAAGTTTTCTACTAAATTAAATACTTGTTTCTTAGAAACTTCTAAACATTCATCACATATCCAAGATATTTTATCAAATTTGGTACCTTCACATTCTGAACATTTTAATGGTTTTTCTCCTTGAAAAATTGCCCCACATGCTTTACAAATTGCATAATCATGATTTTGACGACAATTAGTAGGAATATGATCAGCATCGATATCAACTACGAAATCACATGCGATGTATCCTTTTTGATCCATAGTTTCCGCTCCAGGCCGCTCGTAATAAGTGGCACTATGATATGAATGTCTTGGAGCTGTTGTAATTAGGTGTCGAATTAGGTATTTATTTGAAGGAAATTGAATATGGCGAACCATTCCTTTATGATCCCAAGATAAAAAAGCAAATTCCCTTTGTTGGAAGGTTGAGATTTCTGGAAATTCATTCGCATGCGCTCGGTAATATGCTTGAAATAATTTTTTAAGATAAAGTTCCGTTATTTTGAATCTTCCTCCTTCTTTTTAGTTATTTCCGCTTCATCTGAAGATTCGAGTTGTTCTACAATTTGAGATCGGTGAAGTCGATTTAAATCCACTTTTTTCCAAAAAATGAAATCTTTTGCAGGATTTTGGATAGGTACAATTTCTCCATTATTTTTTTTTGCTCCATCCCGACATAATTTATCACCAAAATTTGGGTCATCATCTCTGCATAGGTGAAATGATTTCAGTTTTACACAATTATACATACGATATTTTGTTCCTTTTCCTCCAGGACCACCTGCAGCAAATTCTGTTTGATATCTTGCGATTTTTTCATCAAAATCTGGTGAAGTACGAAAGATATCCACTGTATCTTCAATAGAATGATTAGTATTTAAATAAAAAAAAGCGATAGCCAACCTCTCATTATGAGAAAGATTTTCTCCATGCATTGCGTTGAATAAAATTGCTTTAATGCATGGAGGATATAATTCAGAACCAATGGTTTCACCTTCAGAAAATATAGATGATTCAAACCTTTTCTTATGAGTTGCCATCAAAGTTGAAATCTCATTTAATATTTCTGATATCTCAGGTATCTTTTCCATTTGAGTTGATAATTCTTTATTTATCTGTTTATAATCAGGTTGAGTTTTTTGTCGAACAAATTCTCTAAGTAATAATATCACATCATGTCGTATCAGATAGATTTTCCCATCTCCAAAATATCTATTTATTAATTTCCAAGATTCATTTCTTATTTTGGTAGAAACTTTTAAATACGAAGGAAAATCCATTTGGAATGGAAATTTCATCCCATTCTTATAAATTTTCTCATCAATCGTGCAAGATATACCTAAATTAGAAAAAATATCCTGTAAGATTTTATTTAGGCTTCTATTAGAACTCATATTAGTTAGCACTGATTGGCAATGTTTCGCAAAAGTATTAGTTAAAGCATTACCTAAAATCCGATTCCCAGTGAGAGAAATAATAATCTGTAGAACTGGATACATTGCTAAATGAATTGTATCATCTGTAGGAGGTGAGAATTCTTCTTTAGATTGGATGATATTCCTAAAAAATTGTTTTATTCGTCCTAAAAGTTTAGGATATTCCTTAAAGAGAAATTGAACCATTTCAATTAAAGAAATTGACCTCATTTTTTCTTCAGAAATATTCACATCCTCAAAAAGAATCTTGCTACTCTCATTTAACCAAGGAAATTGAAGGAATAATTGCTTCGGAAGATTATATTTTTGAACGATTTCCAACTTTACTCACTTTTTTACTATATGAAATTATTATGCGAAATATTTAGAGTTTAATTGTTACTGGATTAATTTTTTTCCTTATTCAAAAATTTTCTAACCTACCTTATTTTCTAAAATATGAATTTAATTTTGCGTATTAATTTTTTCAAATCCCTCTCATAATATAATTTCTTATTGAAAACGGAAGGATGCATGAGTTTTTTCCGGAAATTTAAAGCATCAGAATTTTCCATAATTCGCTCCATCTGTACTCGCAATTCACTTTTCTTTATAATTTTAGGACATTTGAATCTTATCTCTATCTTTGCAAATGAATCCGATTCAATTCTCACTTGAAGACGGTTTTTCTTTTCATCATAATCAATTGAGGATTCAATCTCGGATTCTGAAATAATTTCAGGGGTTCCTGGATTTTCTACTGCTTCAAAATTCAATATGTAATTTCGAGAATTTGGAATGTATTGTGGTTTTTCTTTTGGATGCTGTATAGAAAATGACACAACTTTGTCCCATTTCAGTATCAGAGCTGTGATATGATTTTCTCCATTCTTATATTTCACCGAATATCCATCATCTTCATATAAAAGATATTCGTTAGAACGTCCTGGAAATATTGAAATTTGTAATTTCTCAGGATTATCAGTTCCATTTTGCACTTCATCAATATTTATTGGAATTATTCCTCCTGCTTTAACAAATACAGGTATATCTTGAAGATTATAGGCTCTTGTCACAATGGAGTCTTCTTGATAGAATTCCCGTGTGAAAAAATTGAAAAATGGTCCAAAACCATCTGGTAGGTAAGTTTTATGAAGTTTATGTTTGGTTTTTTTATCCATTTTGCCTATTATTGGCGATACAATCATTTCACTTCCGAACCAATATTGATTCTTAAATTTATATGCCCGAGAATCTGACTGATTATAATAATACATTGGTCTCATGAGGGGAACATCATTCTGGTAATTTTGATAAGCCATACTGTAGATATAGGGTATTAATTTATGGCGCAAACGCATAGCATCCCCAACAATTTTAAGGGTATTATTATCATATCGCCAAGGTTCTCTTTTTATATAACGATTTTTAGTACTATGAAGCCTCAAGACTGGACTAAAAACCCCAAACTGGACCCAACGGGTATATAATTCCGCATTTCCTCGTCCTCCCATATGACCTCCAATATCATGAGACCACCAACCGTATCCAACATTGGATGCATTTGTAGTAAAATATGGCTGAAAAGCAAGAGATTTCCATGAAACGAATGTATCACCTGAAAAACCGATTGGATATCGGTGATTTCCTTGATTACCCCATCTTGAAAAAATAAATGGGCGTTTTATTTGATCCCGTCCGAGATCATAAAAATGTAAATGATTAAGCATCCATAGCGGATCCAAATCTTTAATTCCCGTTTTTCGCCCTTGCTGCCAGTCTAACCACCAGAAATCCACACCCTGATCTTCCAGAGGATGATGGACCAAATCAAAATACCCGCTAGCGAATTTAGGATCATTGATTTCAAATTTCACAGGTTCCTCAATGCTTTTATCCACTCCCATAAAATCAGCAATCTCTGGATACATTTTCTCATGTCCTCTGATACCTTTTGCAGGATGTAGATTTAGGGATATTTTCAACTGTCTTTGGTGCAACCATTTCAACATTTCTTTCGGATCTGGAAATAGTGCTTTATTCCAAGAATAACCCGTCCACCCATTCCCGTATTTCTTGTCAATCTCAGTCAAATGCCAATCCATATCAATAATACATACTGAGAGAGGGATGTTATTCTTGGCAAAATTTTCAATTAACTCTTTCATTTCGGTTTCATCATACGCCCAATAGCGACTCCACCAGTTTCCGAGAATGAAGCGGGGAATCATTGGTGTTTTTCCCGCTATACGATAAAAATCTTTTAAACATCCCAGATAGTCTTTTCCATACCCCCAAAAATACTTATCAATGCACTTATTCTCACGTGGTTTAAGCCAATAAGTTTCATCAAAGACTAATGATTTAGAATCATCCAACACGGAATATCCTCTCTTGGACATCAGACCTTTCTTAAGCCACCTTCTCCCATTTATCATATCTAACGTTCGATAAGTTCCTTTGAGATTTCCAAAATCATGTTGTCCATATAGCCATAATCGATTCCTTTTTTTCAAACGAATGCGTAATGTACGAGCATTAAATGTTTTCTCTCGATTATATCTGAGTATTAAATGGTCTGTTTCTATAATAAGAAAATTGTTGTGAGTCGTTTGTTTGTATTCGGGAACTTCCAAATTTCTAAACCAAACCGTTTGAGTCGGGCGATCTTCAAATATTCCCGATTCTGAATATTCCATTCGAATTAATCTAGAAGTGAGAATTGTGAATCTAAATATTTTACCCTGTACAACAGCTTTCGGATCAGCTTTAGGATTACATTCGAATTTAAAATACTCTTTAATATAATCTTCGTTCATACATACAAAAAAAAGCGCTTTCTTTAGACTTTTTGCTTGAAAAATTAAGGTTAATTATAGAAAATATGTAATAAAGAAAAGAAAAAATAGAAATTTAGGAAGAAATTTGTTCTGTGGTTGGGTGTGGTTTAATTTGTTGACTTTTTGAATTCTGCGATTTAGTTTTTTGCAATTTTTGCATATTCAAATATCTCCAAATATTGAAAATCACAATCATATAAACAACATAAACAATTGTCTCTATTAAAGATGGATTTCCATTGTATCCAAATAATCCTTTTAAAAATGAGCCAAAAGGTCCTTTTTCATCAAAAATAAAATTGATATCATATATATGTTCAATTACTATTGGTATTACACCTGCTTCTTGAAATTCATGTATACCATAAGATAATAATCCGGCTGCAACAATGATTAGTAAATAGCTTGTAAACGTGAAAAAGACTTTCAAGTTGAATTTTGAGGTTCCAATGTAAAGTATATATCCCAAAATTAGTGCAACAATTATTCCTATGATCGCGCCTAGCAAGGAATTACTCTCTTCTGAAAACCTGGCTGCTCCTAAAAATAATACTGTTTCAATACCCTCGCGCAATATTGAAACAAAAACAACTGAAAATACCCCAAATTTATGAGTTTTATTAGTATGTTTTTGTAACTTTTCTTCCAGTTCTTTAGCAATATTTTTTTTATTTAACATCCATAAAATCATAGTAGTTAGAAGGAAAGCGCCAGTTAACATTATTACTCCTTCAAATATTTGTTCTATTCTACCTTCAAATAATATGGATAAGCTATTTATCAGTAAAGCTCCTGCTATACTCATCATCAGCCCTGCAATAATTCCCCAATAAACAAATTTCTTATATTCCAATTGATTCGATTTTTGTAGGTATCTGAAAATTATTCCAACGATTAAGGCCATTTCTAATGTTTCGCGTAGTGTTATTATTAAACTTACAATCATTTCATATCTACTCACTATTTTCATCAATAAATTAGTACAATGAAAAAATTTATTAGACACATCTAATAATAGGCATTTAATTTACAAAATTTATGGATATAAAATATAAGCCTTGGGCTAATTCTACTTTTTTCAGATTTTACTTATATCGTCTTATAAGAACTAATATGTGTTGATAAAATTTACAGGAAAAAATTTGAATGTAACAAATTATGGGAATAAAAATTCCCAATTTAATTATAGATGGTTTTTGGAGATATTAAAAAAAAAGATCCATTAGTCTTCATAAAGACTGTCGTCTTCATCGTTGTCTTCAGTTCTCGGTGCCAAATAATAAACGATTCGACTGGAATTCAAAATATCAAACACCATCTTTATTGGTAAATCCGTAGCCATATACATTTCTACGTTAGAGGAAACAGCAGAAACTTTTAAGATGTTCTTTAAAAATTCTAATCCAAAGATACCTTCGCTTTTTTGAGTAAAATCTGCGCTGATTAACTCTTCTTTTTCTAATTCATATGTCATATCTCCAATATTACCATTTGTTGAAAAGCTTAGGTTTTTATCTGCTACTATTTCCAGTGCGTCGCTGAAAATTTCTGCGTCTTTGATTGCTTCATCTAAGAAAGAAAGCTTGAAAGTGGTTTGATTGTAAAATTCTAGTTGATCAAGGGATTCTGGACCGATTTTTTCTTCATCAATATCAATCATAGAAATTGTAAATCTTCTTGCTTTTTTTGCGCTCTCTGGTTTCATTTCAATAATAAACCGTTTAGCAGCGGAGTCATCTTTTAAAACTATTTCATCCTGTGGATTAGCACGTTTAATTATCTTAACAAAATCTTCTAAATTAATTGCAATTTTGAGTTTTTCATCCGCTTTAAATTCATCAAGATCCTCTTTAGCTATTAATAACGATACTAGGCAGATGTGGGATAAATCCATAGCTACCATTGAAATCCCTACTTCAGGGTCAATATCTAAGAAAGTTTCGGTAATAATTGAGCTAACAGCTTCAAAAATCCCTTTTACAACTTTACTATCTTTTATTTTTGCTGTGAATGTCATTTTTAATTTCCTTTATGATTTTTATTCGTAATATTGATATTGTAATTTTTATTTTAATTAAAGATTTTTTATGTATTTATATTAACCGTTCAATAAAACTCGAATTTTAAATTTGACGGGAAGCTACTTTATTAGATAACTATGGAAAAAGATTTTTCGGATGAATTTGAATCAACAAAAACCCAAGAAACATATTTAAAAAAATTAATTTCTGGTATCCAGCTTGATGATAGTGCTGTTCAGATTGTTGGTTACGCTGATTCTATTAACTCAAGTGATGAATTCTATTTGGATGATAAAAATGGAAGAATTCATGTTCGTTCAATTCCAGATGAATTTAGTGATATTAAGGAAGGCAATCTTTATCGCGTTTTTGGAGAATTATCTATTGGTGGCGATGGAACACAATATATATCTGCTCATATTATTCAAAATATGGAAAAATTGAACTTTGAGTTATTTTTAAAGTCAATGGAAATGATAGAGAAAATTCCGTAAAAAAAATAAACTTAAATTTCTTTAATATTCGCGCCATTTGTGCTTGCATGATTTGCAAGTGTAAAATGTTGTTGCAGGTTCATCTGCCGATCTTGTTTGATATTGTTCGTAATAAGCATCCCATTCATGACACACGGGACATTCTTCTCTGGTCGTCGGTAAATGTGAATAGTTATCAGATTTTTCTTCAACAATTCGGGTTTTATTATCAATAATTTTCTTCTCAGTTTTCTTGCTAATTTTTTTTTTTTCCTTTTTTCCTTTAACATATTGTTCAGAATAATCACAAGTTGGACAAAATAAAATAAAAGAATCAGAGTTTCTTTTCTTACGTAAGATTTTTTCGCAATTTGGACAAAAATTTACCACAGAAATCGCCTTAACCCTTTATAAATTAAGATAAAACATCCGATATTTTTGTAAGTATTCTCGCTTTACCACCAGTTGATTGGACTAATTGTTTATCACAAACAAAGCAGCGCACTTCAACAGTTGCACAACCGAACACTATTTGCTCGGCTCCACAATTTAAGCATTTTATTCGTAAAAATCGACTTTTTGGTTGTGGAATTAAATTATCATTCTTTTTCATGAAATTTTCACCTGATATTTTATTATTTGTTAAGTATTTCGAATTTTTTAAGACGTTGAGCTTTACCTACTTGAACATGTCCACATTCGACACATTTATAGAGAGGTGTGGTTTTTTTATTGACTTTCGCTTGGTTATGTTGAATAGGTTTAGGTTGGGATCCATATCCTGCTTTCTTACGATTGTAACGTCGTTTCCCGTGAGCCATTATCCTGTCTTTCCCTTTCTTATATATACTAACTTTGTGGGGTGTGTGTTTCTGACATTTTGGGCAATGTATTCGTTTATTTTTTGGCATTTTCATAATATTCAAGCTCAATTAAAATATGAATTTCATAATTTTTTATTTGATTTTAATTTTTTGATTTGACATTAACTCTGAAGAACTAAGAACATAAGACATTAATCGATTAATATATTCTGGGATTTTAAAACAGAAATTTTAATATCTATTCTCCCAATATAAAATTTTGAATACAAATGAATTTCTTTAATTCTGACATTATAAGCGCAAAGCAATATTCTAGAGAAGACATAGAAAAGTTGATAGATCTTGCTTTGAAGATAGAAAACGATAAGGAAAAATATTCAAGACTATTGCAAGGTAAAATAATGGCTGCATTATTTTTTGAACCATCAACGCGGACACGTTTATCTTTCGAGAGTGCAATGAACTATCTAGGTGGGAGTGTAATTGGTTTTTCATCTGCCGGTGTAACTTCAGTAAAAAAGGGAGAAACACTTGCTGATACAATTCGAACAGTTGCAAATTACTCTGATCTAATTATAATTCGACACAATAAAGAAGGCGCTGCAAAATTAGCTCAAAAATTTTCGGATGTACCTATCATAAATGCTGGGAATGGTTCTCAAGAGCACCCAACTCAAGGTCTTTTAGATGTTTTAGCAATAAGCGAACTAAAAAAGACCGTTGATGGCCTAAATATTGGTCTAATTGGAGATTTAAAATACGGAAGAACTGTTCACTCTTTAGCTCATTTACTTTCAAATTTCAAAGTAAAATTATATTTCATTAGTCCAACACAATTAAAAATGCAATACCGGGTAAAAGATGCATTAACGCAAAAGAAAACATCATTTACTGAGACAACTGATTTCAAAGAAACCCTGCCCTTATTAGATGTAATTTACATGACGAGAATTCAGAAAGAACGTTTTGGGGATTTAGAAGAATATGATAAAGTAAAAAATGCATTTATTTTGACAAAAAAAATAATGAAACTTGTAAAAGATGACGCAATTATACTACATCCTTTACCCCGGGTAAATGAGATATCCCCTAAAATTGATGTAGATCCCCGTGCAAAATATTTTGAACAAACTTATTACGGATTGATGATGAGAAAAGCAATAATTGCTTCTATTTTGCTTGAAAATTTTTAAAAATTGGTAATAATAATGGAATTTGAAGATTCAAATAATTTAACTTTGGAAGAACATCTAACTAATCTATCTTCACGTCCCAGAATTGAAATTTTGAAAAGACTTCAAGATCAGATAGCACCTGTTGAATACCGTGAACTTCAAAAAGCCATCCATAAGTTTTCCAATGAGAAGAAAAATTTATCCTATCATATTAATGTTTTAAAAGATGCTCATTATATTGTTCAAGATCAGAAAGGTTATCTTATTACTCCATTGGGTTATTCTATAGTCAAACAATTGCGAAAATTTGAAGAAGGGCTGTCTGATAGTTCTAAAATAAAAGTCCGCACTTCGAAATATACCCTTGAACCTTTTGATGAATCCATAATTGAAAAGAAGATAATTGAAGAAAGTAATTTAAATCTAAGAGATGCTAAAAAAGTCGCTAACGAAGCAAAAAGAAGATTAAGAAAAGCCAATATTACGTATTTAACCGCACCTTTGATTCGTGAATTTGTAAATGCAATTTTAATTGAATATCATCTCGAGGATACTCGACATAAATTGACACGTTTAGGTTTGCCGCCTTATGATATTAAGCAATTGATAAATTCGCAAGAATATGAGAATCCTGCTATTTTTGAAACTAAGTTAGGAAACGTAATTTTAGAGCAAAATACCCTCCTAAATAAAATCAATCAAAAATTTGCAGATAATTTACTCTCTGGTCAATTTTTATTAACCGATCTTAAGAAATTTGCAATATCTCCTCTTGAAATAGTAATTTCCGGTAAGAATTTAATAGAAATATTAAATAATTTTTATAAATATTCTTTAGAAGAAGAAAAAAACCAAGATGAAGAAATTTCTGATGAAAAGTTAATAGGAGATTTATTTTCACTTCCATATATTGAATTTATTCATTATTTTGAGCGTACTTTATCAATGTTCCAATTCTTCTTCCCTCAAGGATTAACAGTTATCAGATTTGATGAATATCTAGAAAAATTTCTTAAATTTTATACAGAAATAAATTTAAAGCACCTATTTTCAAAAATATTCATAAAATTAACAAAAAAATTACCCATAACCCTTGGGATTTCATTGATTGCTAATTTTAATGATATTAATCCGCTATTGGATATTTATATGAATAGTTTGTCATATCCAATTAAAACTTGGTCTCAATTACCCGTTTTAGAAGTTTATTTTCCTAAGAACAAAATAAAAGAATTACTCAATTGTCCCAATTATTCTAAACTTAATTCTCAACAACAGAACGTCTTATCACTATTGTTAAATCATCAAGTGAATATTGATCAATATTCAAAGCGTGGTGTTCAAAATGGAGAGCATATTTTTACGAATTTAGAGGTTCCTCTTCAATATAATTTACTAAATGAGATAAAACCTTCAATGATCATTGAAAAAATCTCAATCAATCTATTAAGCATATTCAAAGAGTCATCTGATAATGAAACTTTGTTTTTTTCTAACTTAGAAAAAGCAATTTTTTCAATTTTCGATTATTTTGATAATAAATTTAAATTATTATCTAAAACTCTGCTAAAATTCACGGGATGGAATAAAATATCTCAAATTTTATTTAATAATGATCTTATATTTCAAAATTGGAAAGATACACAAAATTATCATTCAGATTATCCTCTTATTTGTGCCATTTCTTTTTACGGTTTGGATGAATTAATATATTTGAAATCTGGTTTATTCATAAAAGATCAATCTAAAAATCGCGAATTCGCAGTTAAAGTATTGGATTACATATATTCATTAATTCAAAAGCAGAATTTAACCCTTTCAGATAATATTAAATTTATTTTGTGTGAATCACATTATCAAAGCGAACTTTTAAGAAGAAATGATCTGTTTCTTCAATTATTAAATTCTCAAGGTAGTGATTTTCAACCTTCACCTATTCCAGGATATAGATTTGGCTTCAATTCATCTTCAAAATTTTTAAGTCATAATCATCTATCCCAAATTTATTCTGATCTCACAAAAAGTAAATTTAAGGAACTATCTATAAATATTTCGCTTCAAAATAATAATTTTGATGAGGACCAAGAGAAAATATTTGAATTTTGTCAAAATATAATTAAAACCAACGTATCTAGGCTCTCTTTTTCAAATAATTACGAACTTACAAACAAAAAGAGCCCAAGAATTGTGTATGGGCGTTATTATTCAAACTATTTTCCTAATTGTGGAGTTTAATGGAATCCAATCTTTTTGTTGGGTGCGCTGGATGGTCATATAAAGATTGGAGTGGAGTTTTTTATACAAAATCAATACAGTCTTCCGAGTATCTTTCCTACTATTCAAAATTTTTTAATTTCGCAGAAGTTAATTCCACATTTTATAATATTCCTTCAGAGAACACAATAAAATCATGGAATAAAAAAACGCCAGATGATTTTAGATTCTCTATTAAGATTTGGCAGGAATTTACGCATAAAAAGCCATTTTCTAACATAGATCAAAAGGTATCTTCTTTTTTTCCGCGCTTTAATAATATTAGACATAAAATTTCGATTTTCTTACTTCAATTTCCAGCAAATTTTAAATATTCGTCCTCATCCTATGAAAACCTTAGAAATTTGCTAGAATCTTTGCCTCAAGAAATTAATTATGCTGTTGAATTACGAAATGATTCTTGGTTTCAGCAAGATATAATTAAAAAATTCGCTGATTTGTCAAATATATATATGGTTTTATCGTACCGATTTGGATATAATATATATTATCCAGAAAACCAAAAAATAAAATATTTACGAATGATAGGTGATAGAAAATTAACAGTTTTTAACAAAATCCAAAGAAATGAGGTAGAAGCTTTCGATGAAACTGTTCATTTGGTTAAGAAATATAGAAAATCCCCTGAAATTACCGATATTTTTGTAATTTTTAACAATCATTTCAGGGGATTCTCACCTCGGGATGTTATTGAGTTTAAAAAAAGGATTGGATTACCATTTAAAGAATTTAATAAACAAAAAAACCTCTTAGATTATATTACTTAGTTTCCACAGACTGAAATTGTAGGCAAATTATTTTTTCTTGAATCTGGAACTATTGAGCGCCCTAAATAGGTAAAAAGGTGCTCAATGCTTCGATAATCTTTTGAAGATATGAAAACATGGTCAATAATCCTCTCAAATTTAGGAAATCTCCTTTTCATATTTTCCCATTCCTTTGTGTAATAACTTAAATCCTCGGGTTGGATTAGATCTTTTTTGGTTCCTGCTATGATTATCGGCATCAAAGGATCTTCACTTTCCATTAATGAAATCCACTTTGGTATACTCTTAAATGTTGCGGGTCTTGAAAGATCATAGATAATTATCGCGCCTTTTGACCCGATTATATATGAATCATGCATAAATTGAAATCTTTTTTGACCTCCTAAATCGAAAACTAAAATAGTATACGGTGTATTGTCAATTTTCATTGGGAAACATGAAAAATCTACTCCTATAGTGATTCCGGCAGCCATTTTGCAATTTTTTTTGTTTTTTATGGCAATCATTGTTGATTTTCCGGATCCTCCATCTCCTGCTATTGTTATTTTGCATACTTTTCTTGGAAGCATAAATGTTTCTTTCATTCATGTTTATAAAAAGCGAAAAAAATGGCATATAAGATAATAATTTCATGCTCTAAACTGAAATCAAAAATAATATATGGAATGAAAGCGATTTGGAGAAAAATCTTTAATCTTTTCGTTCACTTTTCAGTGACAATAGTAAAATAAAAAATGTTTTTATGATAAAAGTTGATGTAAATGGCTGAAAAAATTGTATATATGTTCGATGAAATCGATCCGAGCAAATTTAGTTCTACTGAAGAACTAAAAATCTATTTTGGTGGAAAAGGCGCTGGATTGGCTAACATGACTTTGTTAGGGTTACCAATTCCATACGGATTCACTATACCTTGTAAATATTGTCTATCCTATGCCGAAACTAATAAATGGCCTGATCATTTAAAGGATCAAATTAATGAGAGTATTGCTAAATTGGAAAAAAAAAGCGGGTATGTTTTTGGAGATATTGAAAAACCTCTATTATTATCTATTCGAAGTGGTGCTCCAGTTTCAATGCCTGGAATGATGGATACTGTTCTTAATTTGGGTATGTCTAAAGCAATTACAGAGAAAATGGCAAAGAAAAACGCAAGATTTGCATGGGATTCATGGAGAAGGTTTATTATGTCTTTCTCTGATATTGTAAAGGAAACTGGTCGAGAACCTTATGATGAAATTATGGAAGAACTTAAAGAATCTAGAGGTAAGAAATTAGATATTGAATTAACAGCAGATGAAATGAAAGAATTGGGCGAGCTTTACATAAAAAAATATCGTGAATTGCTCGATAAAGATTTTCCAGAAGATCCTTGGGAGCAATTATATGCTTCAATTAATGCAGTTTTTAATTCATGGAATAGTGAACGCGCAGTAGCCTATCGAAAGATGAATAAAATTCCAAATTATGGTACCGCTGTAAATGTAATGAGGATGGTGTTTGGAAATCTTAACGACAAATCTGGAACAGGCGTATTGTTTACAAGATCTCCTATGGATGGAGAACATAAAGTTATGGGTGAATACTTAATTAATGCTCAAGGTGAGGATGTAGTTGCCGGAGTTCGAACTCCAATAACTATGGATGAGCTAAATGAAGAACAACCCGATATTGTCAAACAAATATTTGAACTAGCCAATTTACTAGAGAATCACTATAAAGATATGCAAGATTGTGAGATCACAGTAGAAGATGGTATATTATTTTTCCTTCAAACTCGAACCGGAAAAAGAACAGCGGGTGCAGCAGTCAAAATTGCTATTGATATGCTCGATGATAAAATCATTGATGAAAAAACAGCTATTTTACGCGTAGCTCCTGGGAAAATTGAAGAATTATTACATAAACGAATATCTCCAAATGAAAAGAAGATACCTATTGTTAGAGGTTTCAATGCTTCACCCGGTGCTGTTACTGGAAAAGCTATTTTTGATTGTGGACGAGCCATTGAAGCAAAAAGAGCAAATCAAAGGATTATTCTTGTAAGAAAAGAAACAAAACCAGAAGATTTTCCAGGAATGATTGCTTCAATTGGAATTTTAACTTCTCGTGGAGGAAAAACCTGTCATGCAGCTGTTGTTGCACGCGGAATTGGATTACCAGCTATCGTAGGTGCTGGTGAACTTGAAATTAATGAAGAAAAAGGAACTGCATCTGTTGGTGGTGAAATAAAATTCAAGGAAGGCGATATCATTTCAATTGATGGTATAACTGGAAATGTTTATATTGGTGAAGTGGAAGTTGTCGATCCAGAGATTACTGGTGAATTTAGCCGGTATTTAGTTATGTGTGATAAATATCGTAAGCTCGGAGTGAGAACAAATGCAGACACCCCTCAAATGGCATTAGATGCAATAGAAAATGGTGCTGAGGGAATCGGTTTATGTAGAACTGAAAGAATGTTCAATGAAAAAGAAAGATTACCGAAAGTTGTTGATATGATTGTTGCAGATAATCTGGAACAACGCGAAAAAGCACTTGATAAATTATTACCTCTTCAAAGACAAGATTTCATTGATATTTTTAAGGTTATGGATGGAAAACCAGTAACAGTTCGATTATTGGATCCACCTTTGCACGAATTTTTACCGGATTATAAAACTATGCTTATTGAATTTACAGAATTGAGAGTTAAAGGTGATACTGGCAAGCGATTTAAAGAATTAGAATTCATGTTAAAGAAATACGAAGATCTAAAAGAAGAAAACGCTATGTTGGGGCACAGAGGAGTACGTCTTGGTAATACACATCCTGAAATTTATAAAATGCAAGTGAAAGCTTTGATTGAAGCATTGATCGAATCTCAGAAGGCAGGAGTAGATGTTCATTTGGAAATAATGTTACCTTTAGTTTCTCACGTAAATGAATTTATCCGATTAAAAGATCTCTTAAAACCAATGGCAGAACAAATTTTAGAAGATGCAAATATAACTCCAAAAAATCATATTCAATGGGGAACTATGATAGAAATCCCAAGAGCTGCATTAACTGCAGGTGAAATTGCAAAAGAAGCAGAATTCTTCTCATTTGGAACTAATGATCTTACTCAGATGACTTTCGGCTTTTCAAGAGATGATGTTGAAGCTAAGTTTTTAACAAAATATATTGATGAAATTTATCCACCAATAATGAAAGAGAATCCTTTTGAACATATCGATATTGATGGAGTAGGAAAGTTAATTGAAATGACTGTAGTTGATGGTCGTAAAGTCAAACCAAATCTTCATGTTGGTATTTGTGGAGAAGTTGGCGGTGACCCACATTCAATCCAATTTCTACATGATGTGGGGTTAGATTATGTAAGTTGTTCTCCATTTAGAGTTCCAGTAGCCAGAGTTGCTGCTGCACATGCCGCCATCTTAGATAAAATGAAAAAATAGTTTTTCTTTTCATTTTTTATATTTTTTTATCCTTTTTAAATGATAAGTGGACAATTTAGAACAAATTTCAATCATCTCAAGATTATAAAAAATATCTCAAAAAATCCTTTTAGGTTTAATTAAGTTAATTTCTAATAGTATGGGGGCAAGTAAAATTTCTCAATATTGGGATCAGTTAAGTATTCAAAAAAAAATGGTGTTATACATTCTCCTAATTTCTATTATTCCCCTTTCTACTCTTCTTATTGAACGATCCTATTCTTTAGAATCTGTGATTTATACAGAAAAAAAATTATCTCTGAATTATCAGGCAGATTTGGCTCTTTCTCAAATTGATGGATACTATCAAGATTTTCAGTCAGGTAAATATGACTCTTCACTTGACGCGAAGCTTGCAGCCATGTCAATGGTCAATAAACTACGTTATGGTGAAGATAATTTAAACTACTTTTGGATTCAAGCAAGATATGAAAATAATACTCCTTATATGGTGTTACACCCCTATTTCCCGGGATTAAATGGGAGTGCTGAAACTGAGGTCGATGATGATGCATATCGGACGATGGTAGATGTATTAGCTGAAATTCAAGAACTTGATGAAGATCCTAATGAAGGATTCATCGAATACGAATGGCCGGCCCAACATAATGATACTCATAATTTTATACATAAGTTAAGCTACGTCATATTATATGAAGAATGGGATTGGATTATCGGAACGGGAATTTATATTGATGATATTCAAGATATTGTTAGAGAAAATCTCCTTATTGATTTAATTATTATGCTTCTCACCTACGGTACCCTTGGAATTATTATTTTTTCATTAATTTTAAAAGAATTAAAGGAAAAAGACCACTTTCAACAATCCTTAGAACAGAATAATGCGTTGTTAAGGGACGATATCGAGAAAAGAAAGAAGATTGAAGAGGAGCTAAAGGAAACCCAGGATAAATTAGTGCAATCTCAGAAAATGGATGCATTAGGCAGGTTTGCGGGAGGAATAGCTCATGATTTTAATAATTTATTAACTGTCATTAACGGATTAAGTGAAATGATGATCGATTCATTAACGGATGATCATCAATATATGAAAGAAGACCTTCAAGAAATTCTTAATACTGGAAATCGGGCTGCTGCTCTCACGCGACAAATACTGGCTTTTAGTAGAAAACAAATAATTCAGCCAAAAGTGATCAATGTCAATGATTTAATTCAAAACATGCTAAATATGCTCAAACGGTTAATGGGTGAAAATATCTCTATAAAATTGCACCTTGCCCCTGATTTGGAAAATGTTTTTATTGATGTCGGTCAAATGGAGCAAGTTTTTATGAATTTATTCGTCAATGCTCGCGACGCTATGCCAAATGGGGGATCATTGATAATTGAAACTCATAATAGATCCATAGCTGCTGGCATTATTAAAAATAATGTAGCTCCTGGAGTATATACTCAGATTTCCGTTACAGATTCTGGAATTGGGATTGACGAACGGAAATTATCTCATATATTTGAACCGTTTTATACCACAAAAGAACAAGGGAAAGGAACTGGTTTAGGATTATCTACTGTTTATGGAATTGTACAACAAAATAAAGGTGATATCTCCGTTTATTCTCACTTAGGTAGTGGAACCACCTTCAATATTTATTTTCCTCAAATCAATCTACCAATTTCAAAGATACATGCTCCAGAAATTTTCATATCTGACACTCATAAAGGCGAAGAGACTATATTATTAGTCGAAGATGAAGATTTTCTCAGGAATTACATTCATAGGGTTTTAACATCCAATGGTTATACTGTTTTAGATGTAGAAGATCCCTTTCATGCATTAGAAATTTTTAGAAATTATTCTAAGGAAATTCACATGTTATTAACGGATATCATTATGCCAAAGATGACAGGAAATCAACTAGCGGATATAATCACTCAAGAAAATTCTTCGATCCTTGTTCTTTTTATGTCCGGTTATTCCGAGAGGGCTATCGATATTCAAGGTGTGTTGAAAGAAGGGATTAATTTTATCCCTAAGCCTTTTTCATCAGGCGAACTGTTAAGAAAAATTAAAACAGTATTTAACAATGAAAAAGCGAAGGAATTATTCAAAAATTGAAAAGTCCTTTATCAAAAAAATCGTTATTCAATAAGGATTATTATACTATGTGCTATTTGGAGTGTTTTATATGGATATTTCTTTATAAAGAATCGGGGAAAATGATTATCAAGAAAAAGTAGTATTTCTTAATTTTCATCTTTTTTATTCTTTCTAATCCAAATCTTTTTTAATACAGAAATAAGATATTTGCATTAGAGTGAGCAATATCGATTCCATAATTCACACAGAAGCGTTAACAAAAATTTTTAGTCGGAAAAAAATCGCTGTAAACGATCTTTATTTGGACGTTCCTAAAAATTCGATTTACGGGTTTATGGGACCAAATGGGGCTGGAAAAACTACAACAATTAAAATGATTTTGGGATTAATTCAACCATCAGCAGGAACAATTCAAGTTTTAGGCGAGAAAATGAGGAAAGATTCCGCAAAACTTCGCCGTCAGATAGGATATTTGCCCACAAATCCAAAATTTCCTGAAAAAATGACTCCAATTACCTATTTAGATTTTGTGGGAAAAATATTCGGAATCCCGAAACAAATTCGAATTCCGCGGATCACTGAGTTAATCAGGAGTACTGGACTACTTCCGCTGTCATCATCAGAAATAAAGAAATTCTCTACAGGAGAAATCACAAGGGTTGGTATTGCTGCAACTTTGATAAATGATCCAAAATTACTCATATTAGATGAGCCTACTTTAGGCTTAGATCCTATCGGAAGGACCTCCACAGTGAATTTAATTATTGAGCTTGGAAATAACAGAGGGAAGAATGTCTTTTTATCATCACATATTTTAGGAGATATTGATCGAATTTGCACTCATGTTGGAATTATCAATGATGGAAAGCTAATTTTTACCGGAACAATAGCTGAAGTAAAAAAGTTAATACATACTAACACTGTAGAACTCCAAATTGATGGGGAACCCGATTCAATAATTCAAAAATTGAAATTGATACCAAATGTTATAAATGTAGATTTCGATCGATATATAATTCGAGTAGGTATTGATTCTAAAGAAAATTATGCAAATGCATTGCCACAAATCTTTGGTGTGTTCAAAAATGATCCGGTTGAGTTGATATCATTTAAATCTGGATCAGAAAACTTAGAAAGCGCTTTTTTAAAATTACTGGAGGATGAAAAATCTAATGGATTTCTTAGAGCAATTACAAAAAACCTTTAAAAAAATTTCAGTTTTTCTTAAAGCAAAATCACAAAATTTAATATTCCTAACGCTTTCTTGGCATGAGATCAAGCTAAATTTCAAGCAAGCAATCCAAAAATTATGGATGTTAGCTCTATTTTTTATTGTATTGTCTGGAATAACTAGTACATTGGATATCGCAATCACCTCGTCTACAACACTTTTTATTTTTGTATTTTTTGGAACAATGGTGGCATCTATTCCTGCAGATTCATGTATTTCGGGAGAAATCGGAGGTCTTGCTGATTCTCTTTTGAGTAAGTCTGTAAAACGCTGGCAATACGTCTTATCAAAATTTCTTTCACAGATTCTAATAGTAATTATAATCTATGCTTCTACATTCGGGATAATCATTGGTGTTCTAGAAGTATTAAATCTGGTCCCAATATTATTTGATTATTGCCAATATATGAGTGTTCTGGGATTAGTAGCTTTAGTTTTAACTATGTTTGTTTCATTTGGGGTTTTGTTTTCTACAATTTTTCCAAAGCCGATCTTCAGCATTATCACTAGTCTATTTTTATGGTTTTTATTAATTTTCATGTTTTCTGTCGGACCATGGGTATCAATCTATTCACCAGTTAGCCTAATAGACAATTTGGGATTAATCCTGTTAGATACTTGGGGTGTAAAACTTTGGAAAATTGCATTATTCAACTCAGTACCTATTGTTCTCTGTATCATATCAGCAACTATAATTTTTTACCAAAAAGACCTATGAATGGTATGAAAAAATTAATTTGTTTAGCATTACATTTTTCCTTATGGTTAAAAAAGCGGAATTATCTCTGCAAGAAAAAATGGATATGATCAAATCTGTAGCAAAAGGTGGGGAGATTATCGAAGATGAGGGGCAACTAAAATGGTTGCTCGAAAATAAAAAACCCGGAGAAATTATTGCTTATGATGGATTTGAACCATCTGGTCGAATACATATTGCTCAAGGACTCATGCGCGCTATAAATATAAATAAAATGACGAAAGCTGGAGTTAAATTTGTGATGTATGTGGCTGATTGGCATGCTGCTGCTAATCAAAAATTCGGCGGAGATCTTAAGGTAATTAAAAAAGTTGGGGATTATTTTGTTGAAGTTTGGAAAGCCTGTGGAATGGATCTTAAAAATATTGAATTCATTTATGCTTCTGATTTAGTAAAAGACCCAGATTACTGGGAATTGGTACTTAAAATATCAATGAAAACAAGTCTTAACAGGGTTATTCGATGCGGACAGATAATGGGAAGAAATTCTAAAGAAGTTCAGCAATCATCTCAAATATTATACCCTTTGATGCAATGTGCCGATATTTTTGTTTTAAAGACAGATATTTGCCAATTAGGTCTTGATCAGAGAAAAGTTAATATGTTAGCCCGTGAAGTCGCCCGACCTTTAGGATTTAAAAAACCAATGTCTGTCCATCATCATATGTTAATGGGCCTGGGAAAACCTCCTGAAACTGAAATGGGTGAACTCGATAAAAAAATCGCTCGAAAGATGAGTAAAAGCAATCCCGATTCAGCTATATTCATGCTTGATACCAAAGCTGATATAAAGCGGAAAATCAATAAAGCATGGTGCCCAAGCGGTGTTGTAAAAGAAAATCCCGTTCTGGAATATTGCGATTATATCATTTTTGAGAAATTTGAAAGTTTTGATATCAAACGACCCGAAAAATATGGTGGTAATGTGTCATATTCATCATACAGTGAATTGGAGGCCGCATACGAAAATGGTAGTCTGTCTCCCGTTGATTTAAAAATGACTGTTATCGAATATCTTGATAAACTACTTGCTCCGGTTAGAGAACACTTTGAAAATGAACCTGAAGCAAAAAAACTCTTCACATTTGTGCAAAATGCTATGAAAAAGCAAAACAAAAAAAAGAAATAGAGATGTATTAATAGATTTTTTTTATATTTTTCCTTATCCAGCAATTTCTTGAACATAAATGCTTCTTGGATATTCATCTAAAACAAATAGTTGTGACCAACCCGAAGTTGGTGCAATAGCAGAGCTCCAATAAACTGAAATTGTATAAGTTCCGGCTGGTAAAATTCCTGTTTCAAAAGAAATATGCGTATTACATGGTACCTCCCAATCTGTACCTTGTACTGCATTTATACCAGAATATATACAAGTAGTTCTATTTCCTACTCCTGAGATATCAAGTGTTATGTTATATTTTGTTTCTCCAATAAATGTCGAACCCAACCGTAGCATTAATGCTCCTTCAAATGCAACAATCAATTTAGAATTGCCACTAGTAGTTATATTTAGTTCCGTATCAGGTATATTTTCATAATCAGCAACATTCCAAAAAATATTAGCTGCTGTATAAGATTCATAGTATTTTGTCTGCAATATAATTCCATTATCAGTTAAATCTTCATTCAGATTGGGAAACAGAAGTGGAAGTCCGAAATATCCTCCTGCTCCAACAAGAATAAGTGTTATAAAAACACTCCCCATAATTGTTATATACGTTTTAGCCAAATTTTTCACCAATTTTAAAATTGATATTACTACTTTGGGGAAACTGTTTAATATATCTTTTGCAGAAAAAAACTATTTGTTTAGTATTAGATATCAAAGAAAAATACTAACAAAAATAATCAAAACACTTTTTTACCGCTCTAAAATATATTCAATAATTGTGCTCCCATCAGAAGAACGAATGGCTGTGAATGTTGTTGTATTTCCTTGGACTTTGACTTTTAGATAATGGTTGCTTAATTCTCCAAATAGCTGGTATTCACTCCCATAAACTGAATCAAATTGACCATTCCTCACAGCATCTATTCGATATACGGTGTTCACAACCCATAGTGAACTTTTCCACATTGCATCGCACCATAACGACCATTGGAGGAGGGATCCCCCTTCAATAAGTGGGCAAACCCGCATCTTTCGGTGTTGTTATTGAGAGAGATGGTGGAGTTGGAGGAATTGAGATGGGATAGAGGTAGTTAAAAATTAAATCCCATCTATCAGTTGTCATCTGTACCATAGGAGCAGATAATCAAGGATCACATGATAGATTCTATTTTTTCTTTTTCTTCTTCTTCATTTGGACTTTTACACTTGAATGTTGTGCCCGTTGAAGATCTTGACTCCATTTAAAATTAATAATCTTCATCGAGACATTTAGCTTTCTGGAGGCTTACGGAAAAAAAGCAAACACTTTGGAAAAAAATAAAATAAAAACTTTTAAATAACTATAATTAGTTGTTTTGCATGTGTTTAGTAGAGAAAAATAGGAGGGATGTTGCTGTTCGACTTTGCGGAAAAATATGAAGAAATCAAAAATTTAGTAAATCTTCGCAAATTTAAGGAAGCTTTACAAATTATTCAGGAAATAGAGGATGATCTTGACCAAACTAAGCAAAATTACTTTCTAATAAAACTTGAACAAAGTAGAATACTGAATTTAGAAGGAAAATTACATGATGCGTTAGTAATTTTATTAAAAAATTATCAAGAATGTCAAATAAAGGATTTTCCCCTTATTTCCTTAGATTTTGTGATTGAATGTATAAAGTCATTTTTCCGATTGGGTAAATTGGAAAAAGCATTAGAATATCACGATCTTGGACACCGGTTAATAGCTACATTGCCAGATATTACACAGAAAGAACTTACAAAACGAGAAGCAATGCTAGGAGTGTATTATAGTGGTATTTTATGGCAGAAAGGGAACTATGAAAATTTGATACATCTTCTGGATGAGCTCTTACAAAAACAAAAAAAATTTGGTAATAAAAAAGAAACAGCAAGTCTCTTGATTGCGAAATCAGTAATATATAATGACCAGGGAAAAATTGATGTGGGATTAAATTGTTTATTTTCAGCGTTGTCTATTTGTCAAGAAATTAATGCAATCGAATTGTTAATTGCAATCTACAATAATATTGGATTTGTTTATGAGAAAAGGGGGGATTTTCAAGAAGCATTACATTATTTTAAAAAAATTACTGAAATCAGTGTAACAGAAAACCTTTCTCCAAGATGTTCAGTCCTTGATAATATTGGAAATATTTACCGCCAATTGGGTGATTTAGAACAATCCCAGCAATATTTATTACAAGCAATAAACATTGGTGAAAAACTTGGAAATAATTACAAATTGACACATTATTATTTTAATATTATTCGAACCTTGTTAGAACAGAAGAATATTGAACAAGCACAACAGTATCTACTTCAGTTTGGAAAAATTGCAGACATTGAAAATTCAAAAGCCGTAATTTTTCGATACAAAATTGCACAAGCCATTATGTTAAAAGCAAGTCATCGAGCCCGCGATCGATATCAAGCCCAAACAATGCTTCTTGACCTAGTTCAAGAAGAAAATTATGAATATGATTATATGATTCACGTAATTATAAATTTATGTGATCTATTAATCGCAGATCTTAAAATAACGAATGAACAAGAAATTATAGGCGAAATTAGCGAGTTAATAGAGCGATTACAGAAAATAGCAGAAAAATATGGATCGCATTCTTTATTTGGTGAATCTTATTTATTACGCGCAAAATTATCATTAGTCACCCTTGATTTGATCGAAAGTCGGAAATTCTTGATAAAAGCGCAAAAAATCGCGGAAAAGAATGGTCTCACGAAACTGGCGATTTATGTGTCAAACGAACATGATAACTTATTAAAAGAAGAATCAAAATTATTGGAAATGAAAAAGTTCAATGCGGGATTATCGGAACGGATTCAATATTCCGGAATTCATGAGCAAATATCTATTATGAACCTAGAGAAAGGCCATACAGAAAGTGAAGTCAAAGAAGAGCAACCCTTATTATTTGTAATTATGAATGAAACGGGTACAGCATTTTATAAATATTCCTTCTCACATTCATTAAAGATCCATGGGCAGTTGCTGAGTGGGTTTTTATCAGCTATGAATGCGTTTTGTACAGAATTTTTCTCAGGATCCTTTGATCGTGCGAAATTTGGAGATAATTTTTTAACTATAGCCAGAGCCCCGCCTTTTGTGATTTGTTATATTTTCAAAGGGAGCAGTTATTTGGCACAATTTAAAATCAAGAATTTTCTCAAGAAATTCAATGAAAATCAATTTCGTTCTAAGGAGATTTTATCGTATTCTTTTCGCTATAATTGTCTTGTGAACAAAGAAGATGGTATAAATATCAAAAAATTACTTCTCAATTCTTTTCAACTGAGTGGTTAACCAGATTTGCATAAATTTTAAGATAGGATTGAAGATTCAAATAGCATATTCCGTTTTTCTATTCAATGAACAAAAGAAGCAAGATCGAGAATTAAAATTTGATTTTATTTCTTTAAAGTAAAAAGACTGCACTGGGGAAAATTTTTTTTACACAAAGAAGATAAATTCTTCCTCCTAAAGGGTGTAAGATATCATCTGACACTTTTTTACCGCTCTAAAACATATTCAACAATGGTGCTTCCATCGGAAGAACGAATGGCTGTGAATGTTGTTGTGCTTCCATGGACTTTTACTTTCAGATAATGATTGCTTAATTCACCAAATAGTTGGTATTCACTCCCATAAACTGAATCAAATTGACCATCTGTTTCGCTTATATTTAACTGAAACTCATTCCATGCTCTGTCACCGTAATCTTCAATATCCATCATGGGATCAACCGAGGTGCCACCTCCTCCGACCACAAAGTGATAAGTATTGTTAACCAAGAATGATTCAAAGTGATGGTCATGTCCATAAAACACCGCATCCACTTGGTATTTATTAAAAATAGGTTCAAGTTGGTTAATTATATCGATATTTGATGCATAATCCCCCATTGAATACATAGGGACATGAAAATATATAAATATCCACATATCACTATTTCTTGAAAGATCTTCCTCAAGCCATTCTAATTGTGCTCCAGTAAAATAGGATCCTGTATTTTTTCCTTGAGATCTTGTAAATGTTTCATTTTGAAAGTTATCCAATGCAACCATATGAACATTTGAATAATTATATGAATAATAAAGACCATAATCTGGAGTATCTTCAAGGACTACCTTGTTTCCGGGATATTCATATTGAAAGAAAAGCTTGTAATTTTCGCGAAATCCACAATCTCCATATTCACAGGATAATTCATGATTTCCAGGAGCATTCATCCATGGAACGGAACTCGAGATTCTTCCATATGTGTTTCTATTAAAAAGAAGTGTCCATTCATTAATTTTATCTACTCTATTAACAAGATCTCCTGCAATGCAAGTAAAATCTAAACCATCTGGATCCTCTAACATTAATTCAATATTTTTCTTCGGAATACTATACCCAGCTTGCGTGTCTCCAACTATTGTAAATACAACTTCTTCACCAGAATCAATAGATGGTGCTGTTTTAAAACTATAAATTTCTTTAGAAAATTGAGGGATGCTATAATAATAATCATCTCCGGGATTCAACGATTCTAAAATAACTGTGTGGTGGAAAATTTTATCATTATCGTTCCAATTTTGAATATTAGATATTTTTTCATTTGATAAATCATCAGGATTAGTACCCCAAAGAAGTGTGAATGTTTCTTCATAATTACAATCCCAAGAAATGATCATATCACTTTCTCCATAATATCCAATATAAGGTCCAAATTTAGGAGGTACACCAAGATCTCCAGGCCAAATAGGATAATAATATTGTAAACTGATAAATGATATACCTAATATTAAAAAAAGTGCAATGAATGGCGCTTTATACTTTTTCATTTCTCTCTTTTTTATGCTTTGAATAATTGTTTTCAGTGAGAATATTAATCCAAAGGTTAAAGTGCTTGTTAAAAATAAGCAAACGATAATCAAAATTGGTATTATTGCCAATTCAATTCCAAAAAAATCGAATCTAACTCCCGGTAAGAAATTATCATCCGATAATTCAAAAATAATTACAAATTCAATAATAAAAACTATAATAAATATAAGAGATATTAAAATTTGACCTAGAATTCTAAAATTAGGTTTTAGATGTTGTTTTTTTCCAAGATTATTTGACACTATAATTAAATAAATCAAAACCTAATAAAAATAGATTATTATAAATTATTCAAAAACAAATCACATGCAATGAAAATACGTGAACATAAAAATTACAAATTAAAATCAATATTAATCATACTTTTAAGTTTATCTCCTATAACTTTTCTTGGGATTTACATATCAAATACGGTTAGCATGTTTGATCAAATGGTGGAGTTTACATATCTATCTGAGCCAGATCCAAGCACTTTTATAAATGCAAATTATTCACGTTTTGCAGAAATGGCTGATTATTTTGACGAAAGATATGAAGATTTTCATATTCCACTCAATTTTTCCACATCAACAATCTTTACAGATGGAAATTGTACAAATATCTCTCGGTACGCATATTCGGATAATGGGGGGCAATGGACCGGCTTAGCGGTAACAGGATATGTTTTTAAATATGTGGCTGCAGTCAATGATAATAATGCTACTTTAAAAGAAGATGCTTTACGCGTTGTTAGGAAATTGCTACATGGAATGTCAATGATGTTAGCAGTACCAAACGGAGGGTTAGGTCCAGAATATAGTGGGATATTGGCTCGAGGATGGGCAAATCCTGAAAATAAGGACATTGCTCAATGGTATTTTGATGAGAATGATCAGCATCACAATGGAACTGGAATCTATTCTGATTGGCGTTGGCGGTGTTATACCTCTTTGGATGAATATAGTGGCGTTTATTCAGGGTTAGCATTAATTTTAAAGTATGTAAACGAACCCGATGTGCAAGAATTAGTAACACTCATGATAGACCAACTTGCAAATTATATGATTAATACTAACTTTTTGGGTATTGATTGGCATGGAGGTCCAACTGGGGTGGACCAGAAATCAAGAGCATTTATGAGTGGTACATGGGTGTGCTTATTACTAAAAATGGCTGCATTAGCGATACCAGAAAAATATGAAAAATATTATTATAGGTATGCTGCAGATGAGTTTTATGCATTTTGGTCAAAGGAAGGTGGTGCCCAAGAATCAGTTTCAAATTACTATGCATTTGCATTTGGAACACACATACAGTTTGCTTTGATTTTATTGGAAGAAGAACCAGTTTTACATGATCTTTACCTAAAAATTTACCAGAATAATATGTGGAAATTCACTGAAAATCATCGAAACGCTTTCTATAACGCAATTTACCTTACACTTAATTATGAAGCTAATGAAAATATGATACTTGAACGAGATGTAGAAGATCAGCTTATGCGTTATGATTTGACGCATATGCCGGATAGATATAATGGTTATTTGGAAATTCCATCTGATTACGTCCCTGTTGATAATGTTGAAATTCTCTTTGATTTCTTTCAAAACACTCCTTATGGTTCAATTTATCGTCCGATTTTTAGTGAGGCGAAAGAAGATAAAATTTTCTTTCAAAAACCTCTAACTTGTGAATATATGAATGGCGATATTTTCATTTGGGAAAGCAATCCATTTTCACCGCGCGAACCGAGGATTGATCCAACATATGAGCTTCCAGGTTTTAGTTTTACTTGTGTTTATTGGATGGCAAGAGCATTTGGTTCTATAAAACCAGAAGGAATAAGGGAGGGGATTTAGTGGAAAAACCAAAGCAAAACCAATATATATCTCTTGGAACTGGATTAATTCTTGTAATTATAAGTATTATTTTACTTGGGGCAAAAATTAATCCTCCACTTATTGTAATCAATATTGAAATTGAAGCCGGGTGGGTAGATGTAAATCTAACCTTTTTGTTATGGATTATTATGTTCATTATTGGCATTGTAGTATTAATAAAAGGTATTACTCCTAAGTCAAATCTCTTTGAAAACACTCCTTCATTTAAAATTAAGAAAGAACTTGATGGTTATAAGTATAAGACTGAAAAAGAAATAAAAATATCAAATTTCGCTTGGTTTCAATTACTGTGTTCAATATTATTAATTATTGTTGCAATAATTCAGTATATAGAGTGGGGGGCAGATTTTAGCTTTGAAAATGAAAAGGGAAATTGGATATATCTGGGAGGACCTTCTCTTTTCTACGCAACAAGTTTCTTCCCAATTTTTTATGCAGTTGGGCTTATGCTTTATGCAATATTTTCCCCCAAAAACATAATATTTGAAGAAACAAAAGAAAGTTATGTTATTTGTGAAAAACGTTTCTCTATGAAGAATTATACAGAAATCCCAAAAGAAAATATAACTGCCGTATTTATCTCAAACACAAAAACTGGAGTTCGATTTTTATGGATATTTCCATTAGGAATTCATATCTGGTATTTAGGGATTGATGCCTTTGCATATCTTTTGAATCCTATGGCTTTCGATCGGGGTTTAATTACAGGTTGGTATTTCATGTTGCAAGTGGTCGTTAATTTATTTGTGTTAATGATACTGATTCTTTCTCCAATATCCTACCTAGAAATTCATAACAATGAGAAGAGGTATATCATCAAATTCATTTCGATAAAAAAGAAGGGAAAAAAACAATCAGACATTTCAAAACTTTTGGAATATTTTAATATAAAAAACGAAAATCCAGGACAAATTGTTCAGAAACAAGCGAAATTCAAGATTAAAAAACTGTTTGAAACAAGATTGATTATTGGATTAATTTTTATTACAATTGCCATACTCAGTAGAGTTTTTAATTTTTATGCCGGAGGAATTTTGAGATTACCATTATTTTTATCAGGATTATTACTAATCACAAAAGGTATTAAAAAGGATTTTCTTAAGGTTGAATTTCCATCTTCAAATTCGAATATCGAGGAAAAAAAAGGGTTATCGGATAAAAGATCATTTGCTTGTTTTAGAGATATTTCATATTTTTCGGAAAATGAAGGAAATCAATCAAAGTTAATTTCCGACCTTAACCAATGCGATGTTTACGATTACCTTATTATTGTAATTTTGCCTGCTATGATGATTCTTAATTTTCTTTCCATAATAATATTAACTCCTACAACTTTTTCTGGATTTTATTATAAAGTTTTGATTTTTGTCCTTTTTTCAGGAGTTATTTTCTATCTATTATGGAGGATATATCTAAAACCGCAAGGATTTCTGAAGTTCTCTACGAATTATGAAAACTTCTTTTTTAAATTACAAGATGATGAGCAAATACATTCTAAAATTCAAAATTTAAGAAGAAATATTCTCTTTAGGTTATCAATTTTCGTTGGATGTTCAATTCTAACTTCAATTTTTTATATTATCTCTGTTTTTTACTAATTTCATAACTATTTTTTTGTTTTTTGAAGGAAATTATGACAATTATTATTCATCTAATATATTTCCTAATGCTAAAAGGAAGCAATTTTAAAATCCAATAGCATAGATCTAATCATTAAAAATTATTGAGGCTAATTAAATGAGAATTCAAAAAAAGAAAAACATCAAAAGAAATTCAACCCTTATTACTGGCTTGGTATTAATACCGATAATACTGTTCGCTGGATATTTTGGTTTTTATTTCTATATTGTCGCCGATTTAACTTCTTATATTTATGAAGCGGAACCCTCAACAGATGAATTTTATCCACTTGAAGATATAAACGAAACAGAATTGCGCTCTATTGCCAATGAATTTGAATTTTTGCAAGAGGAATATCATATCCCTATTAATCTCTCACAGGTTGTAACATTTAATGCTACAACAGGAAAACCAATAATTTACCATTCAGATGATAATGGTGCTTTGCATACATCTGAAGCTTTAACTGCCACATGTTTACGATATGCTTCTCTTGCTGAAGGCTCTGAAAAAAATGATGCTCTAAGATTAATTAAAAAGATGCTCACAGGATTACAAATGCTGATTGAAGTTCCCAATGGTGGACTAGGCCCAGATTACCCTGGAACAGCAATCGCGCGTTTTTATGCATCACCAGAGATGAGAAATGATGGTAATTATACATGGCTTTTTGATGAATATTTCAGGCATTTTAATGGAACAGGAAAATATTCTCAATGGAGATGTAGACTTTACACAAGTAAAGATGAATTAGCTGGTTATTTTATGGCCATGGCTGCTTGTTTAAAACTAGTAGATAATCCTTATATTCAAAACATTACAAAATTAATAATTGGACAATTTACAGAAGGGATGTTGAAATCTTTTTGGCAAGAAGTATCTGGTGATGGGCGCCCAAACGGTGTCCACTTTCAATGGCCAACTCAAGGGCAATGGAAATTATTGGTTATGAGGATGGCGACTATTGCTTATCCTAAAAATGCACGGTATAAGCAGATCTATGATTACTATTTATTTACAGAAAAATACATTACAAAATATCCCTCCATTGGAGATTCGGATCTTATTGATAATTATTATTCAAACTATTTCGAGCTCTGCGTTATATTTGGGTTAATGTTAGTGGAAGATGATCAAGAAATCATTGATATTTATGTCAATAATTATGAAGAATCAACACATCCTGCATTCAAAGGGCATCGTAATGCATTTCTTAACTCAGTTTATCTTGCAATGTGTGAGATGCGTAGTTCTGATGTTGAACCAAATTATGATCTCGATAAAATTGCATGGGATGTAAAAGATCAACTCTGGCGCTTTGTAGAATTTGATTTATGTCCATATGACACAACATTCGGAGGTCAAAATCGGACAATTTCAAGGGAAGAAAAGGGTGCAGAATGGTTAGAAATAGATCCGAATATTGCTAAATGGAAAAATTTCGTAGATACAACTGCACTTGGAACAATGTATCAATGGGCTACATACGGTTTAATGGATGGGATATTTAAAACTAGATACTTAAAACCTGCTACTGTTGAGATGTCTCGACCCAATAAAATACTTTGGAACCGAAATCCGTTTACAGAGGAGGGATCCAATCAATATATTACCAATCAAACTATAACACAATATCATGGCGCATCTTTTAGCCTACCATATTGGATGATGGTTTATTACGGCTATTTTGGAAGGAATTAATATGGTTGAAGAAAGAATTTATCAAAATCGACTAACTTTTATAAGACCAAAATCCATCAAGGAAAAGCCTGTGGAATCTACAAAATATTTTTCATTTGCTTGGAGCCGATTTTTGGCTGGATTGATATTTATTGGCTTTGGGATAGCAGATTTTATTCTTTTAGGGTATTTAATTGGTCATCAAAATGAAGAATCAATCGGTATATATGTGGGGCAAGGAAATGCGGTATTTTTAGGAGGGGTTTCATTTTTCTACACTGTTGGATTAGTTCCTTTATTAATAGGATTATGGTTAATTATTTTTGCAGTCTTTTCCGCATATAAAGGAGATTTATCAAGGTCAGAATCATCATATTATTTCCATGAAAAACGATTAATTTCCCCCCAATTTACCGAATTAAGGCAATCTGGCATTAATCGATTAAAGTATCGAAATAATCATTTAGGACCAAAAAAAGTATGGTATTTTCTCCTTATTCCAATGAGTATTCGAGTATTACAATTTGGATTTCCCCTTTTTGGAGAACATCGAGCCGCAGATGAGATATTACCAACGATGATGGTCTTAACTGCTTTAGGAAATTTTCTAGCATTGTTTTTGCTTGTATTTTTCCCGCAGAAATTTCTGGAATTTTCCACTTCAGAAAAAATCTATAAATCATGGATAGCTCCGTTCTCATTCGGGAATAAATTCAACGAATCTTTATTAAAAACATTGGATTTTTCCAATGAGAGTGGCGAAACACCAGAAGAAATTTATACTCTAATAAATGAAAAATATCAGAAAAATTATTTCCGTTTGATTTTGGGGGGATTTCTGTTAGTAATTTCAATTATTAGTCTTAGTTTTGAAATTTTATTTAGCACAAATTTTTCAATGATTGGAGCAACTTATGGAATTTTACTAATTGTTCAGGCTTATAATGATGATTTTGCAGATAAAATGTCTATTAAATTGGATCCAAAGACAAAAATCTTGAATTATTCTAAGATTTTCAAAAAGAAGATATATATCGAAAAAATAAGCGATGTAGATGAAGTTGGAATTATTCAACATTTCAGAAAATTTGATATTTTAGATATCATTTCCACATCGATTCTGCTTTATTTATCTGCATTCGAGTCAATTCTGGGTTGGAAATATAACGATATCACCAATCCGCTGATAGTAGTGGATGTTTTCTTTACGGTTTTGTTCTGTTCTTGCCTATTAGTGTTACTTATGTATTATTGGGCAATTCCAGTCTCAACTTTGAGTATCAAACTAGGAGATGAAAAACTTTTTCTGGAAATTCCAGTTAACAGTTCATTCAAACAAATTTTTAATAATACAGTAAAAAAATTAAAAAAGTGCACACAGGAACCTCAAAATAAAAAAATATTCTTCCTGAGAGCTGGTATATTTGTTGTAATTTACGTAATTGCTATGATATTTGCTTTATTAATCTAACCTATCTTCATCTTTAGGAGAGACACGTTTTTTTAAATTTTCTCTTATTTTTTCCTTAATTTCATCAATTGAGGACTCATCAGTAGATTCGATTTGCTTGATTAATTCATCTAATTCCTTTTTATCAATATTAATCTTTTTTAACCGATGTTCTAAATGATTCCTGTGCCGTGTCATTCTGGCTCTCATCCCACGAAAATAATCAATTAACTCTTCTTTATTATTCATCAAATCTAAATCGTAGATTAACCGGTCACGATGATGGTGTCGATGAAATGGGTTTGCATACCGTTCCATTGGGGCAATATCGTCTATTATCATATTTCTTTCAGCGATTTTTTCTTTGAGTTCTTCAAGATAATCTTGCCCTTTTTCGGTAATTGTGAAGATCTTTTCTGTGTTTTTTGCTATCAACTTTTGTTTTTCTAATTCAACTAAACTTCGCATTAAATTTGCTCTTGGAATTCCATGCAATTCTTGAAGTTGAGATCCTGATAAACCTTCTTTTTCTTCATTTAAAGTTGAAAGTAAAAATAATTCTTTCATATTTTTATAAATATGACCCTGTCGCATCATATGTGGTTCCATTCGACCTAATCTAAATTTTGGGGGAAATCTTTTATGATGCATTTGAGGATGTTTCATTGGATGTGGATGGTCTGGATCATACATTCGATGATTTCTCATCCTTCTTCCATTTTTTTCTGTTTTTTCGTTCATTTTATTTCACTGTCCTATATGGACTCTTAAACTTTTAAATGGTAAATTTAAAATATTTTTTATTTCATTAATTTAATCAGTAAAGAATTTATATTTCTAAAGATATAGAGTTAACAGTGATATTTAAATGTTGTCCTTTGCGGACTATCAATTTTAGAGGAGATAATCGGCATATCATAAAAATTATTAATGTTTTAATTATTTTATGTTATAAATATTTAATATTTATAAAAACTAGCGAAAATTTGAACATAATTACTAAATAAAGGCCTTAATGATGATTGCAATATGAAAATTTCAAAGAATCGAAGTTTAAATATGTAAAACAAAAATTAATATTAGTATGATTTTCTATAATTATAGTATGATTATTGGAAAAATTAGTAAAAAAGGTCAAATTGTAATTCCCAAAAAGATTCGTGAAAAATTAGGGATTAAGTCAGGCGATGGGCTAATTTTTCGAGTAAAAGACAATTACATAATTATTGAGAAGATTGAGGAAAAATTAGTTGATATTTTAAAACATAGTAAACCAATATTAAATTCATTAGAGTTTCAATCAAAAATGCGAGATGAGTGGGAATGAGAATTAGTCTCGATACTAATATCTTCTTAGCGATAAAAAATAAAGAAGATTCTTCTTCATTTTGCGAAAAAATATTAAATGCAATAGAAGAAAAAAAATTTACAGGGGTATTATCCACCGTTGTTATTGCAGAAGTTTTAGTTGGATTTTATCAAAATGACGAAACATGGGAAGCTGATGAATTTACTCAAAATATTACTGCTTATTACGAAATTATTCCAGTTTCTATGGAGATCTCCCAAAAAGGTGCTAAGATTCGAGCAAAATATAAAGTAAAACTACCTGATGCTCTAATAATTGCTTCATTAGACTTATTTGAAACGAAAATACTAATAACTTCAGATAAAAAGCTAAACAAATGCCCTGAAATAAAAATAATGAGTCCTGAAAAGTTTGTAGAGAAATATCTTAATTAATAAAAAAAAAAGAATTAATCCTTTTCTTGAAAAACTGGGAGAATTTTTGGACCATCGGGTAATATTAGTATTCGCATTTTAGGACCATATTTCTCAAGGCATTCAGAAATCGCATCTTCAATATTTTGGGCATATTTTAAGCCAATGTGGCCTAATTTTTCAGATTCTATAGATGAAATTATATATATATCCGCTTTAGACAAAATTCGCGTTAAAATCTGGGTCTGCCATTGATCTGTAGCATTTAAATTGCCTTCAAGGATTGATTTATGTATTTCGTCTGGTGTTAATTCTAAATTAATTTGCTTTTCGAAAGAAGGTAAACCAATTCCATCACGGCATTCATTCACGCTGATTATTGTTCCTCCTTTTTTAACAGCCATCTCTCCAATTGCCATGCTTTTTACTGCTTGATATAGATTTCGATCAAGGGGATATCCCCCATTTCCTGTAATAACAACATCGTAAAGCTCAGATATCGGGCGAAAACAAATTTTTTCTTGATATTGAACTAATTCATTATAAATTCGATGCGAACCTGAAAAGATTTTAGAAATTTGATGTTCTTGATTGATACAAACATTTATCATGAAATCAGGTCGAATCTGTTTCAATTTAAGAACTTCATCAGCATCATTATATACGGGATTATTTTTTATAATTCCAAACCTCGCATTTGGAGATTCTATGTTATCTGCTGAATGATTTGCTAAAATTGTATCTTTTCCCGCAATTCCAGGGACTATTGCTTTTCTTCCACCAGAAAATCCGGCAAAGAAGTGGGGTTCAACTAAACCTGTGATAATCTTAATAGAAGCTTCTAAGTAAGTATTATTGATATAGATTGGTGTGTTCAGTGAAGTTTCTCCTAAATATTCAAGAGTTTGGTCGTTATTAGCATCATGGTTGATAATATCATACCGAAAAAGAATATCTTTTCCCACCATCTCCTTAATTTCTTTTGGCAAGCATTTCCTGTGCATTCCATTTGCAATTAAAATTTTGATATTATCATCAAGAATATTTAATTCGTCAAAAACAACCATTAGTGCTTCTAATATAATTTTACTGGGAATTTTTCTTGTAGAATCTGATATAACAACACATATATTTCCATCTTTCCTTTTACTAAGGATTTCTTTAAGGGATTTGGATAATAAAGGATTAGAAAACGAACTTATCAAAGCTTGCTTTGGATTTTCTATTGGAGATTCCTGTTTTGCTTGGATAAAATCTACTTTTAATTCGTCAGACAGGTTAAACTCAATTATATCTTGTCCATATGCAGTGCTATATTTCATAATTTAATTTAATCTTTAATTGATAAAGATTTTTGGATAGTAAAAAAGAAAAAAAATTGTCTTTTTGAAACAATTACTCAGATTTCTTGGCTCTTTGAGCTTCAAGTTGTTCTTTTACTGCATTTAAACTATCTTCAAGATATTTCACTTGATTTTCAAGGTTTTTTGTATACGCTTCTTCATCATAGGTAACTGGGGCAGGAAAAACTGGGGCATAATTTACAGGAGGATACGCATTCCATCCACGACCAAATCCTTGACCTCGACCGTATCCACGTCCACCTCCACGGCCGCCTCCATAACCTCTTCCCAATCCCATTCCATTATCAGTTATATAACCAGGAGTGGAATATCCGCTACAATAACCCAATCCTCTACCAGTTCTAGGACCAAATCCATTAGGTCCGTTTCTATCTCCACGGGGCATTATAAACACATTTTTAGAACGAAAATATATCGTTTTCAATTATAATTAAGAAAGTTTTTCAATATAAAGTTATGCATAATTATTCATAATTCATAAATTATAATATTATAAACAATATATATTAGATAAAAATCAAATGAAATTAATGAGGATAATTGATGCCTAAGGCGGGAGTTAATAAATGCATATGTCCCAATTGTGGAAGAAATTTTTCGCGAAAGAACCAAATTCATAGTTGTGAGTTGTTTTCAATAAGGGATCATCATTTACAAAAAGGGACATCATTTTCAATTCAAAATTATAATCAATTCATTAGCCTATTTCAGAAATTTGGACCAATTTCGATAGAACCATTAAAAAATATAATCGCAATTAAAAAAAATTCCCAATTTTGTTTCATTCAGATACAAAAAAAGGCTTTGAAAATCATATTTCGTCTATATACTTTTCTCTCAAGTCCCCATTTTAAAGATATGTCTCAACAAGACCAAATGCACTATTACCAATTTAAAATTCAAAAAATGAATGAAATAGATGAAGAACTAACCGGTTGGATGCACCAAGCATATATGGAAAATTGAATTTAAGATTCATTTTATTTTTTTCTCGAGTTCTTCTCTCCTCTTCTCCAAGATACATGAAATCTCTGCCATATCTTTGTCTGCATATTTATAAATCGGTAACCACAGTAATCCGCTCCCTATTCCAAAGATGGCAATTGATAGTAAAATTGCTCCCGATAAGGGTCTTGCATTAAAAATAGTTCCTTGCATAAAATCTACAAATGCCAAACCTACCCATGATCCGATAGCTCTTCCAAATGCATCAATAAATGAAGCTGCTGCAATCATAGTTCCACGATGTTCTGGTAAATTTACATCTATCATTGAAGAATAATGTAAAGCACCAACTGCTAGTTCTAAATTCATTCCAATTCCTAAAATAATTCCCATTGCAAACATTCCTATCCCAAAACCTATTGAAGTTGCCTGAATAGTTCCATTGAGAAATGTAAGGTTTGAAGCATCCGGAATGAATAAAAAGGCGATTAGTAAAAAAGGTAAATGTGCCCAGCCTAAAAACACTGCTAATTTTACTCGCGCAGTAGGTTTACCGTTTTTAACCATTTTATCACCCTTTTTTGGCCAGTAGAACATTCCTATTAATCCTCCTATAAGTACAGGTACTAAAAAGAGCATTAAATAAATTTTTGAAGATATGTCGCTTAATTGACCGAATCCCATATCAATTGTTACCCAAATAACCAAAGAACCAACTATCAAACCAGAAAGAACTACATCAAAGAAGTTAATTACCAAAAAGAATGTAGTTTTTCGTTTCCAAATAAATTTCAGGTCAGATAATTTTATACTATAGAATTTTCCATAATCAACTTCTTCATGTGCTAAAATTCCTTCAAGCAATTTTTCTTTGGCTGCCTTTTTTGGTTCTTCTAAAAATATTACAAAAATTAAACATCCTAAACCGATTAAAGCAAAGACTAAGAAAGGAGCTTGCCAAGAGGATCGAATAATTTCTAGTGAGTTCTGGTCTCTAATTGTCTGAATCCTCGCAATAAAATCAATTGCATCAATATCAAAATCATATTCAACTTTATTAAATACAGAACACAGACTCGCACCAACTCCGATACCTACCATTGATAAAGCCCCCCAAATAGCGAATGATAAACCTCTATCATCACTTGAAAATAAATCTGCCAAAAGGCTTAGGGCTATTGCCGAAACAGCACCTGCACTAGCGGAAGCTATAACTCTGAATAAAAATAATTGCCAAAATTGATCAGAGAAACTAACTAATATATCTCCAGTAAACCAAGCCAATGTAGAAATAATTAACAATTTTTTCCTTGGATATTTATCAGAAAGGAATCCGAACGTAATCATAGCAAACGCTTTAAAAATTTGCGAAACGGCTAATAACGCCCCAAATGAAGCCATTGTTGTCTCTAGCTCAAAATATGTAACAATAAGAACTTCATTAACAATTAATGTAGTATCGTCAGAACTAACAATTATAATTAAAGGAAGAAATAGCAAAATGGATTTGTATTCAGTTAACCATTTCTCAAAAAAAGATTTTATCTTTGAAAATGGTTTATTTCCAATTGGTTCCTCACCGGTTGTTAGATTAATTTTTTCGCGTTGTTCTTCCATTTTTATTTACCTCCAATATATGAATATCTATTTTATTTTTTATAAATTCTTGAGTCACTAAGTTATTTTTCTTTTTAGAATTTTCTTCTAAATTACACCGACATTATTTAAAGAAATCAGGAGAATTTAAGATTAGGAACTACATTTAAAAAGAAAACTAGTCATTATTAGAAAAATTGATTCAGCTTCAATTTGGAATATAATAGATCTGCTTTTGGACTTAATTGATTAAGATTTTCAATCGGATTTCTTTTTCCGGTTAAAATGATGCGTGTTATTCGGATTTCATTTAAAGTCGCAATT
>JAUWMK010000362.1 GCA_030613185.1 Promethearchaeum sp. | reverse complement strand
CCCCGTCCTTTTCCCGTCTAAAGAGCTTGACTAAGTTTTTGTAATCAGGATTCGAACGAGAAACGAGCACACTGGGAGTTTTGCTCATAATTAAATCGAAGAAAGAGGGAGATTTAAAGTTGATGGTTTTTTTTGTCGGATCTTGGTTTCAAAATAATCCATAAGACTTATGACTTTGTATTTAATAATCTTTAAATATGTTTTGTAATACACGAAATTATGTTTTCTCTTTCAAAAAATTGGTATATTCAATCTTCTGAAAAAATAAATTGTACAGGTTCAAAAATTTCATCAAGTGAATATAGTTACAAATCATGGTATCCTACCGATGTACCATCGACAGTTATTCAGACATTAGCAAAGAATCAAATTATTCCAAATCCTTATTTCTCCCTAAATATGAAGAATTTGGCAGGATATAAAGGTGAATATGAAGATCATTTAGCAAATATTGATAAACCCTTAGATTCACCCTATCGACAATCATGGTGGTATCGAAATGAATTTCAAATTCCAAAAGAACTACAAAAGGGAGATTTATGGTTTGATATTGAAGGAATTAACTATCGTGCGAACATTTGGTTAAACGGGAAAAGAATTGCGGGTCAAGATCATATTATCGGAACATATCGAACCTATTCAATTAATATTTCAAACCATATTATAAAAGACAGTAAGAATGTTGTAGCTTTTGAGATTTTTTCACCACAAGCAGATGATCTAGCGATGTCATGGATTGATTGGTGCCCAACACCTCCAGATGATAACATGGGGATTTGGCGCCCTATTTTCTTACGAACCAGTGGTCCAGTTTCATTGATTTCTGCCTTTATTAATCCAAGGCTAAATGTCAATAATTTGAAGGAAGCAGAGATTGAAATTGCAATAACTTTGAAAAATTCGCGAAAAGAAATGCAACAGATTTCATTATTAATTAAAATTGAAGACATTGATATTCAAATTCAAGAAAACTTAAATTCCTGGGAAACCAAAACAATTATTTTATCAGAAAAGAATTATCCAATGCTAATATTGGATAATCCTCGTATTTGGTGGCCATATGAATTGGGGAGACCCGAAATGTATGAGTGTTATCTTGAATTAACAAGTTTAAACTCAGAAGAACATTTTCAAGAGTTTAAAACAATCCCTTTTGGTATTCGAGATATTAAATCCTATGTTAATGAATATGGTTCCCGTCAATTTGAGATTAATGGGGAACCTTTGTTTCTCCGAGCAATTGCATGGACACCAGATATCTTTCTTCAAAATTCTATAACTCAAGATGAAATTGATATTTCATTTGTGAAGAATTTAAATCTGAATTCCATTCGATTTGAGGGAAAATTTGCGATGCAGCATTTCTGGGATTTATGTGATAAAGAAGGAATTCTTATCCTAGCAGGCTGGCCTTGTTGTAATCATTGGGAAAAATGGGAGAACTGGAAACCTGGTGATCTTGTGATTGCCAAAGAATCCATACGTTCACAACTACTTAATTTTAGAAACCACCCATCTCTTGCTGCATGGTTTTATGGGAGTGATTTTCCGCCACCAGGATGGGTTGAAAAAGAATACTTACAGATTTTAGATGAACTGTGCCCTCAATTGCCTCGAATTTCTAGCGCAGCAGATAAAAAGTCTGAAATCCAAGGAGAAAGTGGAGTTAAAATGTCAGGTCCATATAGTTATGTATCTCCTGATTATTGGTATAACTCAAATCGACCAGGTTGGGGAGATTCTTTCAACACTGAAACTAGTCCCGATGTCTGCATCCCTACCTTGGATAGTATAACAAAATTTCTCCCAGAAAAAGAACTATTAATTGGAAGTGAAGGGTGGAATTTTCATTGTGGAACACCACCTTTTAATAATACACGATTAGTTCAAAAATCGCTTCAAAAACGATATGGAAAATCCACCTCATTATCGGAATTCATTAGTATTTCTCAAATCGCAGGATATGATGGATGGAGAGCAATGTATGAAGCATATGCACGTAATTTCCCTCGAGCAACAGGTATAGTTGGCTGGATGTTGAATAGTCCATGGCCCAGCTTAATTTGGCAACTATATGATGTCTACAATAATCCCAATGGCTCTTATTTTGGCGTTCAAAAAGCTTGTGAAGCGGTTCATGTGCAATATTCTTATGATGATCATTCAATATGGGCAATAAATCGCACTTCGGAAGAATATTCAAATTGTATGCTCAAAATTAAGATATTTGATCATTCTCTAAAAGAAATTCAGAATAATTCCCAATTTTGTGAAATCAACCAGTATTCTAGAGTGAAAATTGGACAGATACCAGATTCTTCCAAGTTCAAGGAGATATATTTTGTATTTTTAGTATTGCAGTATGAGAAAATAATTCTTTCGCAAAATTATTATTTGTTAACCCCATTTTTACCTGTATATTCAGGCAAAGATACATTTTACCATTCAGTAATTAAACAAGCAGGAAATATGAAGTCTTTGTCCAAAATCCCACAAATTTCTACTCAAGACATACAATGTAAAACTATATCAACTAATACGAATAAAAATCTAATAATTGAAATCGAAATTGTGAATGATTCATCCTTTCTTGCATTTTTTGTAAGATTCGATCTTGTTACTAAAGACATGCATTCGTTAATCGCACCAGTTTTGTGGTCAGAAAATGATATATCAATATTAGGAAAATCACAACGGATAATCAAAGTTCAGTTATCAAAGAATCTGAAGGATAAACCCTTGCAAATCCGTATTTCTGGTAATAATCTCAGTGAGATTTTATATATTAAATTATAAAATCAAGGAAAAGAAAATCAAAAATGACTAATAGACTCTAAATAATTCTGTTCCGTAGGAGTAGATGACAACTGACTGACGGTTATTCAGTTTTTTTTCCCTTTTTGGCCCATAAGTTGAAAATAACAACTGATTTAAGGATGTGGCCTTGTTTCGGAGCAGGGTTCCTTCACTTCGGGGTAGTCGTGGGATTTATTATATAGAAGCAGATTATCTGAATAATCTGATAATATTGGCGTATTGGTTGGCGGAATGTGGTTTATTTGGGTGAGATATATGCTTGAAAGTTCATTTTCCCTTAGTGAAAATGGTTTGTGGCTTGATTTTGCCAATTTTTAACTATGATATAGTGAAAATGATGAAATCCATTCAATATTTATTAGGATTGTTAAGATATCTTTAAAATATAATTAAAAAGTAATCAGAACGGCTTCATTCTCAAATATTTGCCACAATATCTCTACAAATCAGCCGTTAGATTGCGTAATTATGTTAAATAGGTTAAAGCTTTTTTTTTCTTTTTAATTAATAAATTATCCATAGTTTCCCGCATACTTCAATTGATTTTTAAGTCTTAGGGGATTTCGATTTAAATAGTTGATATTAGGTCAAATATTGATTTTTCTCAGAATATTGTTTTTGTGCAATTTAATATCAACAGTTTCAAACTCTTCAGATTTTGCTTAATCCATTGGACAGATGTAATGAAAACGTTTGCAAAAATTATTTCAAATATGTTCGATTTATTGACCATTTTGAAATTTAATCTAATATGATAAAAATATGGTTTAATCTTCTAAAACCGATTGAATAATCAATAGAAGGTCTCCTATAGTATAAGGTTTTGGAAAGAAAGCATCAATTTTATTGATTTCACACTCTTCCCTTATCTTATCGGAACCCATTCCGCTTGATAAGACATATTTTGCATTATAATCAAGATAATCTCTGATGTTTTTGATGCATTTAAAACCACCCATATCTGGCATTATATAGTCAACAATAAAAAGATCAATTCTCTTATTCTTTTTTAGTATTTCGCTTATATTTTTACAATTACTGGCAGTAAAAACTTTATATCCAAACTTTTTTAGAATTTTTAAAGTGTATTCAAGAATTTCTTTGTTGTCATCAATTACCAAGATTGTTTCATTCGCTTTGGAATAAAACAATTGTTCTTCTTTCTTTTTAACAATTGGTGTATCTTCTTTATCAAAAACTGGTAAGAATATTTTAAATCTGGTTCCATGACCTAATTCAGAGTAACATTGGATAGTTCCATTATGCTGTTGAATTATGTTATAAACAATGGAAAGCCCTAAACCTGTCCCTTTGCTAAGGGTTTTTGTTGAATAATATGGTTCAAAAAGATGATCTAATACTTCTTTGGACATCCCAGCCCCTGTATCTGCAACAGTCATACTAAGATATTCTCCAGGTATTAAATTGGCAAACATTTCACAATACAATTTATCCAGAACTACTTTTTCTGTTTTTATTAATATTTTACCACCATCATTCATTGCATCTCGAGCATTTAGAACAAGATTCATTATAACTTGTTGGATATTGGTGCTGTTACCATGAATCGAGAGTATATTTTTAGACAAATCAAGATTTATCTCAATCATTTTTGGAATTGAATGCTTCAAAATAGAATAAATTTCAATAATTTCATCATTAATATTAATCTTTGAAAATTCCAAATCTTGAATTTTGGAAAGCGTTAATAATCGCCTAGTTATATCCGCCCCATGCTTTGCTGCAGTTTTGATCTTGAAAATTGAATCCAATATTTCATTATCTTTTTCATTAGTGTTCTCAAATTCCATCAATATTAAATCAATATGTCCAAAAATAGCTTGAAGTAAATTATTAAAATCATGTGCGATTCCACCCGCTAAATTTCCAATGGATTCCATTTTTTGAACTTT
>JAUWMK010000210.1 GCA_030613185.1 Promethearchaeum sp. | reverse complement strand
GGATTGGCTACAATCTATGGTAATGTGAAGCAAAACAACGGTATTATTGATGTTTGCAGCGAACCTAATCAAGGAACAAGCTTCAAGATCTATTTACCCCGTTCAACAATATCTGAAGAAGAGCCTAAACAGGTGAGTATCCAAACAAAGCCATACCGCGGAACTGAAACGGTGCTTTTAGTAGAAGACGAAGAATCATTATTAAAACTTGTGAAGAGGACTCTTGAAGGGTATGGATATACTGTGCTTGCTGCCTCAACTCCAAATATTGCATTGGATTTGGCAAATAAATATAAAAGTTCTATTGATTTGTTGATTTCTGACGTTGTTTTACCTGGCATGAATGGTCTGGAACTCGCAAAACGAATGTCTTTAATATATCCTGATATTAAACACCTTTTCATGTCAGGATATACGGATAATGTTATTACTAATAAAGGGATTCTTAGTGAAGGTGTGCACTTCATCCAAAAACCATTTTCTATGACGTTTTTGATATATAAAGTGCAAGAAATTATAGGACAACAATAAGCTATCATGCAATAATATCATTTTGTTACTCATTATAACATCTGTATTATTACAAAGAAATGGAAAAAATGTGTTTATTCTTTTCAATTGGATTATGTGATTAATTTACACAAAAATTTTTTGCTCTTGGTTTTTTTCTGATATATATTTAGAAAAAAAAATATGGTCGATCGAAAAAATATACAAGTTTTCATTTTTACTTCTCGACCCGAATTAAAATTTCTTCTTTTAAAGAGAACTCCTGAACGAAGTGGATATTGGCAACCTGTTTGTGGAGGTATTGACACAGGAGAGTCCGAAATTGAAGCGCTTCTTAGAGAAATTCAAGAAGAAACCGGTATTTCCAATTATAAACATATCATTAACCTTGAATATTCTTTTATTTACAACGAGCCGAAGAATGGTGTTCCGATGCAAATGCAGGATTTTTGCTACGCAGTTGAAATTGATTGTGAAAGAGTTATTAAAATTAGTAAATAACATGAGCAATTCATATGGTTAAGGGAACAAGGTGTACGGAAAAAATTAACTTGGAACTACGGGTTAATTGCATTTGAAAAATTGGTTAGTATTTTGAAAACATCATAAATTTTAGAGTTGTTTTTCTTTAAAATATGGTGCTAAATCAAGAGATAATGCTGTTTTTAGATCCTCTTCCTCTGCTATTTGACTAATTTTTTCCTCAGCACCATGTTTATTCCATTCAATTAGAAACTCATGATATGTTAATCCTGAAATCTTCCATGTTCTTTTAAACCCAATTTTTCCTTCCTTCAATAAATTGAATGCCAAATCTTCTCTAAATGGGCCCATTTCCTTAAAAATTGAATTTTTAATAAAATCTTCAACAGATATTCCATGAGATCGTGCTATCGCTATAATTATTTCTTTTTCAATTTTAGATAATCTAAAATTTACATATTCCATCATTGAAAAAATATAAATCTAAATTTAAAAACTCGGTGTAAAAAATATAAAAAATTAAAAAATGAATTTATTCCTTCCAATCATCCGTAACCCAGGCGGTTATGTCAATTTCCTCAAAGAGTGAATCATTACCTTCCAACACACCCAAAAATTCCCACTCTTTTTTATCAATCTCTGGCTTCTCACCTGTCGCATATCTCCCAATCATATTTTCCAACCGCTTGCAATGTGTGTAATGCGCATCTAACCGTTGCTCTGCATAATCACGAGCACTCCATGTAGAAATAAGAAATTGCCAATCGCTTGACTGCAAAAGTAAATTCTCTCTACATAATTGTTTCAACATACGTTGTAACCCTGGATCCTCTTCTTGGTGATACTTCGTAACTAAATCCTCGACAAAATCTTCAACTTCGTAAATCTTCTCCCAAGACCAAGTATTTTCTTTATTAAGCCAAATGTAGTGGCTCGATCCCTCGCCCCAGCTGCCCTCAGTTATGGAAACCTGTTTATCTGGCATACCATTTTTATCGAGATAGTCGCGGCAGTGAGTCATTTCTACTTCTGAGTCTGTGGCGAAAAATCTGATTAGTCGATTAATAAACCAAACTCCTTCAAACCACCAATGTCCAAATAGTTCTGCGTCGTATGGGGCAATTAAAAATCCTGGTTTTCCTGTTTTATCCTTGTATTCTCTGAGTACACCTTTTACGGCTTCTTTGAAATGACCCGCATTTTGATCGAGCAGATCGTTGATATCTGGTATGTAATATTGCATTTTTGCGCCCATGTCGGCTTTCGGAGAGGTTATTTTCCAATATCGCAATCCACTTCCACCACCCATCGAATCTTTATAATGTTTTTTGTGGAAATCTAAATATGCTCCACCTGTTGCAGGGTATCCATGTTCTCCGCTCCAAACTAAAAGACCTGTATTTTGATCACGAGTAAAAATTGAAACAGGATTTTTTGCATCATTGCTTGGTAATCGGTATGATTCTAAAGGAGAACGGGGAAAATCACTCTCAACATGTTTAAATTCTTTTACTAATTGTTCATGCAATGATTGTAATAGTGGAAATCGCGCAGCGTAAACTCCTTGACTTGTTCCGCCCATTAATAGTGCAGTATCGATAAAAAAGTACTTTAGGTTATTTTTCGATAGAAATTTTTCAATACCAGGCCTATAATGTGCTTCATCACCTCCAATAGGTTTTTTCCAGTTATATCCTGGTCTGTAAGCGCATTCTGCTAACCAAGTTCCTTGAGGGTCCTGATGAAAATGTTTTTTGTAATTATTTACTGCAGTTTTAAATTGACCATTGATTGATGATTCACGAGAGAGAAGAGGTGCATATCCATGAGTGGCTGCACATGTGGTAATATCTAAATAACCGGCTTTGAGGAGTTTACGAAATTCTCCCATTATGTCTTGATTAATTTCTTCAAAATATTCTACAGTTCGAGAATAAAATTCATCCCAAAATTTTGCCATTCTGACGAAATTTGCGCGCTCAGTGTCACCGAGATCTTGACGGTTTTCAAATTCTTCTAAATCTGATAGTGCACCTGATGCCTTAGCTTTGCAGTATCCAATAAACCCTGATTTAAACACATCGGCGGCAAGCATTTCGCATAGAACAGGTGTAATATCAATTGTAATTTTTGGAGTGAACCCTTCATCAATTAATTTGTTCAATTCCATAAGAAGAGGGATGTAAGTCTCTGCAGCAGCTTCATGAACCCAATTGGTACCGTGAGGCCACACACCATAATTTAACACCCATGGTAGATGTGCATGAAGAACTAAGCTAAATGAGCCCACTAAATTTTTATTTTCCATAATCTTAATGATTGTTTTTTAATGTTAAAAATTTTCTAAAAATATTACATTTTTCAAGTAGAATGATTTAATTAATTTTAGAATAATAAATAATACATACAGTTTTCAAGTAGAATGATTTAATTAATTTTAGATTATGGTGTTTAGATATGGATGAGATAACAGATTTATCAACAATCATAAAACGTGGAAGAATCCAAGCAATTGGAAATAAAGTAATAACACCCGAATTAGCTGCAAAAATTGGAGGTGCAGTTGGGACATATTTAGGTGCAAATGGAATCATGGTTGTTGCAAGAGAATTTAATAATAATAATCGTATGTTGAAAAGAGGATTTATATCGGGGTTGATGAGCACAGGAGTGAATATTCTTAATTTGCATTCTGCTCCAGTTCCAGTGTTACAATTCAGCATTCGTAGGTTCGGTGCAGAATCGGGGGTTTATTTTGGAAACGGTTCTGCTTCAGAAGGAATTGTCCAAATAAGATTTTTTGATTCTTCTGGAATAGAATACGATAAAAGTAATCTGGAGTCTGTAAACGAATATTTCAGGAATAATAAAATAGTAAGGGCAAACCCTCTGAATGTTGGGGCAATCTCCGACATCCCATACACTCAAGATATTTATAAAAAAGCAATCCCCCAGTTTATTGATCGAAAATTATTAAAATCAAAGAATTTGGTGGTTGTAGTGGATTGTTCATATGGACCTTCGAGTATTGTGGTTCCATCAATTCTTACCGAATTACAAAACGATTGTATCGCCATAAATGCTTATGAAAATGATCAAAAAGCCAATGAAATGTTTCCGAACCTACGTTCTATAAAAGATGTGGTAAATATCGTGAAAGCCTCGCATGCCGATTTGGGGATTGTATTAGATTCTGATGGTTCACGAGCATTGTATATAGATGAAACGGGAACAATTTTGACCTATGAAGAATTAATGATGTTCTTTTTGAAATATGATAAAGAATTATCATCAGCATCAAGTGGATCATCGATAATTATATCCAAATCATCATCAAAAGTGTTAGAACAATTTGCAGTTGATTTAAACGAGCTAAAAATACTAAAATCAAAAAATTATCCTGGAGAAATTTCTCGAGCCTTGCGCGAAGAACGCGCAATATTAGGTGGATCTGATACCTACAAATTTTATTTTCCAAAATATGGTCCATTTTCTGATGCCACGTTCACTACATTAAAAATTTTGGAAATTTTAGCAACACAAGAATTACCTTTATCGGTTTTAATTCGATCTTTTCCTAGGAATCTTCACGCTTATAAAACAATCCCCATATCTGAGGAAAATTTATTCTCTTTCATATTGAAATTAAAAGATTTTATTAGAAAGAAAGATATTGAATCAGATAAAAAACTTGATTTTCAAGATCTTCTTATTGGAATTAAAATTATTGTAAAAGATATGGGTTGGGTTGTAATATCACCCTCTGTTCATGTAAACACAATCGAACTTACTGCGGAAGGTTTTGACCCTCAGAAATCTGAAGAATTAATTTCGCTAGCCACTGAATATGTTGAAAATTGTCAAAAATAGGATTTTTTTTTGAAATTCAAAAATGAAATGGAGATATAAAAAAAATGGTTGAAAAATGGTCGGCAGTAATACTCGCAGGTGGAATTGGCTCTCGATTAAACCCACTTACTGCAAAAATCTGTAAACCAATGGTTCCTTTATGTAATAGGCCGATGGTAGATTATGCAATTGACCATTTAAGATATGCTGGCATCAAAAAAATTATAATCGTTGTAAAACATTTCGGAAATGAATTGCGTGACCAAATTAATTCAACCTGGACTAAAGAAGTCTGTGAAAAATTGGGAATAGAGATATTAATTCCTAAAGTGAACTCCATGGGAACAGCGGATGCTGTTAGAAAAGTTGCAGAGGAAATCACATCCGAAAATTTTGTTGTTTCTATGGCTGATATAGTTACAAATCTCCCAATGACAAAATTTATGGAATATCACCTAAATAAAAAAGCCCAAGCTACAGTTAGTATGAAAAGAATTGAAGAAATGGCCACCAAATACGGAAACACTCTCCTTGATGACAATGGAAAAATAATCCGTTTCTTAGAAAAACCCTCAAGTCAAGAAATTTATTTATCCGCATTAACAATAAGAACTGTTGAAACTCTCCCGATTATCAATACCGGAATCTATTGTTTTAATCGTGATATTTTAGATCTGATTAAAGAAACAACTTTCATGGATTTTGGTAAGGAGATATTCCCATACCTGCTAGAACATCAATACAGACTTTATGGATTTGTTGATGATTATTATTGGCTAGATGTTGGTAATCCTACTACCTATTTATGGAGTAATTGGGACATTCTTAGATTATATGGATGGCCTATTACACCGCCTGGTAAACAAGAAGAAAAATTCAAATGGTTCCTTGAAAAACCACCTTCTCATCTAAAATATGGTGAAAATGTTTGCATTGGAGAGAATAATACATTTGGTAAAGATAATTATATTAAAAGCTTAACTTCAATTGGTTCAAATTGCACCCTCGAAGATAATGTTATTATGGACAAAAGTGTTATTTGGGACGGGGTTAAAATCGGAAATAATGTAAGAATTGAACAAAGTGTAATTGCAAATAATTGTGTCATTGGGGAGAATTGTGTTATAAAAAGTTGTACAATTGGACCTAACTCTACAATTCATCCAAAAAACACTATAAATTCTAAAATTTTAAATGCAGATTCAATTTTATAGTATTTTTGTCTATACCTCATCTTAACTATTTTTTATATGATAATATTGTGGTAACTGTGATCTTAGGAATTCATCAATACAAATTTAAACACTTAAAACCTATTTAAACCATAAATACATTGTAATTATAATCAGTTCCGAATTAAAAATTCGAATTAAAAACAAAATTTTTGTTGAGTAACCTAATGTCTGGTCTTCGTGAATATATCTTCAAAATTGTAATTCTTGGTGATGGAAAAGTTGGTAAAACTTCACTAGTATTACAATACACCGAGCATAAATTCAATGAAAACTACATAATGTCAATTGGTGCAAATTTTGCAATAAAGATGGTCCATGTAAAAGATAATACTATCATTCGTCTTCAATTATGGGATCTTGCAGGACAACAACATTTTCAATTCGTAAGACCGAGTTTTTATCGTGGAGCTTTTGCTTCAATATTTGTTTTTGACCTTACTCGAAGAGATTCCTTTAATAGTATTCATAAATGGAAAGAAGAGTGTGGTCAATATGTGCCCGGAGTTCCACTTGTTCTAGTAGGAAATAAAGCGGATTTAAATGATGAACGAGTTGTTTCTCGTAGAGAAGGGCAATCATTGGCTTTAGAAATCGGTGCGGATTATTATTATGAGACATCAGCAAAGACTGCCTCGAACATCGAAAAGCTATTTTTAGATATTACCGACACTCTCATTGATAGGCATATCACAAATAGAGGCCAAAACATCAATTTATAGAGAGAAATCAGATTTTTATTCCAAAAAACTATTTTAAAATCGTTAAACCGTCTGGGAGTTCTATTTTCAATTTTTGTTCGATTTTTATAAGGATCGGATGGTCAGGTGGCAGATGTGCTTCAAGTAATTCTCTTTCTTTATAACTCGATTCTAAATACAGTCTTTTTAGTTCATCTTCAGTTAAAGATTTTTCACTTAGTATGAATTGTTGTGCAAGATCGAGAGTTGTTTTATGAATATGGAAAGGATCTGAATCTTCTTCTGAGATTTTATTCCATTCTTCTTCAGTTTTTTTTTTTTTTTTAAATTTCGCTGAATCAATAGGCATAGGAATATCAAAAAATACCATATTAAGGTCGCTATGAGGTAAAAATTTCCTAAAAATTATTTTTCTTTGCCTATTTTTACTCTTTAGAATCCATCTAATGAACATTGAATCAATGTAATCCAATCTTGTAGAAACCCAATTGTTAATTATGGAATTATGTTTAAAGGCCCCATATGCATAAATTGGACAAATAATAACAACTATAGATGCAAATAAATCGAGATTCCTAACAAATAAAAAAACTGAGAGTACAATTAAATTTAAAACTACATCAATATGCAGTGCTATACTTAATTGATTTCTTAGATGTTCTGACACTTTTTTTTCATTCTCTCGATCAAAAATTCTTTGTTTAATGAATTAAAAAAACTCAGACTAAAAAATTATATTACAAGAATAGGACCCCAATAATTATTTAATTTGAATCATCTTTTATTTTTTTGTAGGAAATTAAATTTTTAAAAAAAATGGAGAATAATAAATGTCTCAAAAAACATCTAAATTTTGCTGGGGTTGTGGAAACCAGTTAAAAACTGGACAAAAATTTTGTACACGCTGTGGAAAAGTGGTAACCTCTCAAATCAAACCGACTCAAGCCATTGCTGAAAAACAACAAAACACATCTTCAAACTATGGTAAACTGGAAAACAAAATTGTCCATGAACAACCTGTATTTAAAGGAAAATCTGTTGAACTAGGTGAAATCGAAAAGAAAATTGATGATCTTCGCTCAATGTTTGGTGATAAATTTGAAAAACTTGAATATAAGGTAAATGGATTGAATGTCGAAAATAAACTTATAGATCTAAAATCCAAATTTGATGGTTTTTTACATGAAATATCTAATATGAAAGAATTTAAAAAACTAGAATATTTGGATAAATTAGGTAAATTGGATAAACTTGACTCTTTGGATAATCTAAATAGGCTTGCTACCGCTGAGGATTTAAGAAAAATAGATGAGAAAATTAATAATTTGAATAATCAAGATTTAGATTCAAAATTATCTGCTCTTGAAGAAAAATTAAATTCAAAATTAAATTCTATTGAAGAAAGTATTGATAGTTTCCAATCCGATTCAAA
>JAUWMK010000323.1 GCA_030613185.1 Promethearchaeum sp. | reverse complement strand
AAAAATATGTGCAGAATTATCTGCTCTTTTGAAGTAGGATGTTTACCTACTTTCTCCAAAACGTGAAAAAATTAATTCTTTTGTGCCTTTAAACTTTGTAGTTTTGAATAAGTGTTTCTTTATAGTTTTTTTTAGTTGCTTTATTAAATCATATTTAGGATTTCAGGATACAATTCCATCTGAAAATAAATTCATTGTCTCTAAGAAAGCTTATGTATATGCTCGCTCAGATAAAAAAAGTTGGAAATGGGCATATATTCTACGAGGTGCAGTTGTTTCTCAAAAAAAATCCTTTGAAGATTATTTCCAAGTTCAATTTTCAGAATTTGATACATATCCTGAGTCATCTTATGTTACTTATCAGATTATTGGATGGACAAATAAAGGTAATTTGGTTAAAAAGTGGAGACGTTATTTCTATCATATTATCCCAGAAGAGTCTTTACCAGATCAATGGACCCAAGAAGCAGATAACCACACTTTTTCTTTATTTTGGGCACCTTTTAATATGACCCCAAAATTAATCTCACCACAAGATTTGTGGATTCCTTATGCAAAAAATACTTTGAATTATGATTTTCATAGATAATATCTTCCAGATTAACTTTTAGACATAATATATAAACAAATAAGAAAAAACAGAATAAACATAAATAAAATAAAAAATTACTTTTCTTCTTTTTCCGGATTGATTTTTACCATTAAAAAGATCATCAGCCACATTACGTAAAGAAATATTACTCCTATAACCCAACTACTTTCTCCAGCTAATCCCAAGAGCCAATCAATACCAAAAATCCCTGCTATAGACATTATACCCATCATTATAATTTTACCAATAAACATATAGAAAATTGATTTTTTAGCAGAATATTTGACAAAACCTAAAGGAACTAAAAGTAGACTATCTGGCAAAGGTGTAATAGCAAATATAGTTAAAATCCAAGGTATTATTTTGGGATTTTTCATAATGAGCCTTGCCCATCGACCTTGAAGTTCTGGATCGTCTCGTTCAAGAACCTTCTCACTCCCTAATCCAATTACATAATCGAGCATATCTCCAATGGTATTCGCAATAGCTGCAGCTAACGTCAGAACGATAATAAACAACACAGCATTTGGAATTTGTGGGTTTAACCAGGCATAAGACAATGTAGTTACAGAGATCATATAAGGTACTGGGATGGGGATTAAAGCCCCCAAAAAACATGCAAGCATCGTGAAACCTATCGCTGCCCATATTGACGCTGATGCTGCGTCAGATTCAAACAAACCATTGATAAGATCATTGCCAGCTTCAGGGTTTAACCATGCAAAAACTGCAACAACAGTAATTAAAAGGAAAAAAAGAATTAAGAAAATGTTTGATACATTTATTTTCGATTTTTTATCAAATTCACTCATATAATACATTTTGTTTCTCTATCTTTAAGATTTTTGAGCCTAAAATAAATGAACCTTGAATAGAAACATATTGAAAATAAACTAAAAATAAATGGAAATTTAATTAGAAAAAAAAGAAATAATTGTATATATTATCGTCGAATCTTTTTAGCTTCTCGTTCGCTTTCCCTAAGGATAACAATGTCATCTTTACGTACTGGTCCCTTTAAATTTCGAGTTATAATGCGTGCCTTATCTTTTCCATCGAGAACTCGAACTTTGCATTGCATTATTTCTCCAGTTAACCCAGTACGGCCAATAATTTGTAGGACCTGAGCATAACATTGAAATCTATCATCGTCAAAGCGCTTACCTTTTTCTTTCCTTGCCAAAATTCATTCCTCCAAATTATTTCCGCAAGTTCGATGTTTGTTTTATTATTTCTTTAAAATCTGCTTCAATAGATTTATCAAACTCGAGAATTGCTAATGCAGAGCAAGGAGTATGGATTTCCGCAGCTTTGCCCAATTCTGCTTTTGTATTAACAAAAACATAAGGGATTTTCTTTTCTTGAGCAATTGGGGGTAAATGCATCACGATTTCAGCGGGAGATATATCGCTAGCAATAACAACAAGTTTTGCTTTACCACGTTCAATAGCTTTAGTGCTCTCATTCATTCCTTTCTTAATTCGACCGTTCTTCTTTACGGTATTCTTCACAAAATCCAGGATACTATTTTTCAAAGCATCTGGAACTTCAAAATCAACATATGACATTTTTTTTTTAACCTCATCATCGGTTTTGCAAGATTCATTCCAAAAATTGAAACTTTTGTATCAAATCCAGCAAAAACCTCATCATTGGTCTTATAACCAATACATGATTAAAAGTTACATTATAATAAAATTTTTCGATACAAGCCTAAGCAAATAACAAAAAGAAAACATACTCAAATTAAATCGCAAAATTTTATTTTAATGATGTATTGTTTTGTTATGGAGCTGAAAAAAACTTGATCATTCCTGTGCGTTGTTTTTCATGTGGTAAATTAATTGCAGATAAGTATGAGAGATACATTGAATTGATGGGAGAAAATCATCCCATTGAAGAAATTTGGCAAGAATTAGGGATCACTAGATTCTGCTGCAAGAGGATGTTCGCGAGCCACGTAGAAATCGTTGATGATTTGCTTAAATTTAACAGGTTGCAATAAAATCATTATTGTAATAAATAAAATTAATAAAATAAATATAAAAAATATTTAAAATGTGAAAGTTATTTCATCACTTTCTGATGGTTTTTTATCCTTTTTCCCTTTCTTCTTCATATTATCTGAGACATAACTTGTAAAAGCTTGACCATTTTCAACAGACAGAGTGTCCTCGACATCATCAGAATATTCGACGCGTTTCTTTGAAAAACCGAAAATCCATGAATGGAGAATAAATATTACCGTTTGAACTATTAAGGTTATAAAATGTATTTCTATTATAGTTTCATCCATATTAGAAATAGCTATCAATATGGTTCCGAACAATATTTGAGATATAAGTATGGAAAGAAACAATAAAAATCCTGTAAAAATTGTAACAATATTATTCTTACGAAATTGAATACAACCAATAAAATATAAGATTACTCCTAAGAACATAATTATTCCCCCAATATAATATAGAGGTTGATAAAAACCGCCGATAGCCCATGCAATCATTACGTTGAGCACCCCTATAATCATAACACCACCTCCAATTTTCAAAAACAGGGTTCCTTTTATGAATCCCGATCCTAAAACAAGCATAATGCCAAAATAAAACATAATTATTGAAAAGACGCCTAAAAATGTCGTATTACCGCTAACAAAAGAAACTGAATCTCGAACATTTTCCCACGTAAATTCTGGAGTAGTTACAGAAGCTAGCGCAAATATTAAGAAGAATCCTCCGATAGTTGTGAAAAAAGCCCCGATCAAAGCACCAATTTTTACCATATAATCATCTTTATGTGATTCTATATGTAACTGAATTTTAACAAATTTAAAATTTTTAAAAAAATCAAAAACAAACAGTAAAACATAAAAAAAAATTGAAAAAATATTAAAAAGTGAAAGTTATTTCATCGCTTTCTGATGATTTTTTTCCCTTTTTCTTCTTCTTTTTCATATTATCTGGGACATAACTAGCAAAGGCTTGACCATTTTCAACCGAAAGAGTATCCTCAACTTTATCAGAATATTCAATACGTTTCTTTGAAAAACCAAAAACCCATGAATGAAGTGTAAAAATTACAGCTTGAACAATCAAGGCAATAAAGTGCATCCTTATTGTTATATCAGAGCCACCATTTGAAAAAGGAACAAGGAAACCAAATATAAGTTCAGCACATAATACAGCAATCAATAATAAAAATCCAGTAATAACCGCCACTATATTATGCTTACGATAATGAATACAACCCACAAAGTATAAAATTACACCTAAAACCATTATAAATGTGCCTGCGATAAAGCCTCCTTCATAAAGGGCACCATTGAGCATTGAAATCATTATAGTAAAATATCCAATAATCATGATTCCACCACCAATCATTAAAAATAATTTTCCTTTTACAAATCCCGAGCCAAAAACAAGGATAATACCTAAGAAAAAGACAAAAAGGGATGAAACCACTTCAACTTGTGCAGTACCACCAGCTATGTTCGCAGCTGATTGAAATTCCTGCCATGACCTATCTCCATTAGCTATATATGAAAATACCGCAATTTGAAGAAATGTGCCAATAGTAACAAAGAAAGCCCCAATTAGAGCACCAATTTTAACCATTTAATCATCTCCATATTCTATTATTTGATATTTAATATTAACAAATTAACATTTTTTAAATTGATTTATTATTATTTAGATAATGTTGGCTAAGAATATTTCATTTCTTGGTATTTTCAAAAAATTTTTATTTTTTGTTGCATTTGAAAATATATCTATTAACTCTTATTTATTATAGCCGCGTATGTTAGTGGTAGACTTCCGGGTTGTGGTGTAGTTTCTTAATGATATTACGCAAATTCCCGGCGACCCTTGTTCAAACCAGGGCGCGGCTATCTCTTTTTTACTTAATTAAATTTATAGATTTTTTCTTTGATTTTGAAAACCTTCCATGATGGAATGCAATTTTACACTGAAGAGAATTATCATTACAATAATTTTCAATATCTTTTTCTAAAGGTTCCCAATACAACTGATCTTTGCAAAGAGATTTATAAAACGGGAGAAAAACAGGATAATTTTTTTCAATTATTTCATAGATTCTTTGTTTTCTTTTATTTGATTAAAAGAATTTCTTATATAATCTACAAGAATTGATATATCATGCCCAGGCGTTCCATTCATAGGACTTACTTGGACTTTTTCTCCACCTCTGATATGGAAATGATGTGGATGTGTACTAACATTCCATTGATCATCATAATTATCAAAGCGAGAAAAATCACCTTTATTTCGAGAATGAATAATCTGATAACCATATTCTCCAAATCGATTATATCTAATAAATATATTTTCACCAGAATCAAGAAAAACCTTTAATTATGAGAGAGATTCATTTAATTCAATATCAATAATCTGCTTATTTAATAAATTTAGAATTAAAACTCTAGCTTCTCGGAGAAATTGAAGATGATTGATCATTTTCAATCCTTTATTATAGTTGAGAGAAGATTTTTTAATTCTTGATAATCAAAATTGATTTGTTTTAAAGAAATTGCATCCAACTCCGCATTTTCTAATTCACCAGATCGTGCTTTGGATAAGAATTCTTCAATGTTATTTTGATTCCATTTAGCAAGAATTGAATCAATTAACTTACTTAGGTGTTCTAATTTGAAAGTTATCAAATCTTTTGCTGTTTCTTGCTTTATTTCTACACTCATCTTAATATTACAATTTTATTTTTTATATATATCTTAAGTTTACAAGATAACGATCCGACAAAAAGATTTTGTCGAAACTAGTTAAAATTTATTGCTGTAAATCG
>JAUWMK010000122.1 GCA_030613185.1 Promethearchaeum sp. | reverse complement strand
TATAGCAAGTGAGATAAATATCCCCATCGTGGTTTATAACTGCCCAGGAAGAACTGGAGGGAATATTATTCCCGAAACAGTTACATTGTTAGCAAATGATTATGACAATATTTTGGGATACAAAGCTGCAAGTGGCAATCTCGCTCAAATTCAAGAGGTGATCAAACAAACTCCCGATAATTTTGTTGTTTTAAGTGGGGATGATAGCCTTACCTATGAAATTATGAAAAGCGGTGGAAAAGGTGTGGTCAGTGTTGCATCAAATCTCATCCCGGAACGAATGGTTCAATTTATTCGACTAATTCAAAATAAACAGTGGGAAGAAGCGCAAGCCGAAAATTTGCAACTTCAAGATTTATTCCAAAATCTATTTGTGGAAACAAATCCAGCTCCCGCAAAATATGGGGCCGAATTGCTTAATATTATGTCTTCTCGAGTGAGATTGCCCTTAGTTGGATTAGAACCTTCATCTAAAACACTCATGCGAACTACTTTAGAGAATTTATCGTTAACAATTCACTAATCAACACCAATCGAGGAAAAAATCATGAACCAAATAAAAATTGCCCTTATCGGAGGGGAGGGAAGAATGGGCCGGCTCATTTCCACCAAAATATTTGAAAATCCACAATATTCATTGGTCGGATCGTTTACTGAATCATCGTCGGAACATCTTGAAATGGATATCGGATCTCTTATCGGACTGGGTGACACCGGAATCACCTTACAAAATTCCCTTCTGTTTGAATCTTGGCTCCAGACGAATCCAGTGGATGTTGTGGTTGATTTTTCAACTCCAGAATCTACCTCTCTGAATTGCTCAATTGCTGTTCGATCAAAAATCCCTTGTGTTATTGGAACAACTGGACTTTCTCAACAAACCGTAACTGATCTTGAGTCCTTATGTGTTCAACAGCAATGTTCTTGCGTCATCGCCTCCAACATGCTGCGAGGAGTGAATATTTTTTTCCATATTGCTGAATTAATTGCCTCCTATACGAAAAATTGGGATGTAGAGATTATTGAAACCCATCATCACAATAAAGTGGATTCACCCAGTGGGACAGCGCTAACTCTCGGAAAAAGAATTGCAAAAGTTCATGGAACCGATTTTGCTTCAGTTGTCAGCTTTGGAAGAGAGGGAAAACATCTCCGGAAACCTAATATCGCAGAAATTGGTATTCATTCTATTCGTGGAGGGGATATCATAGGGGAACACAAAGTTCTTTTTGCTGGGACAGGGGAACGGATTGAATTCATTCATCGAGCTCATAATCGAGATGGATTCGCGGAAGGAACGTTGACTGCTGTGAATTTTCTTTTTAAACATCAATATGATGGTGTGATATTTTCAATGGAGCAAGTGCTGAACCTTCAAAATTAGCAAAAAGTGATGAAATGACGAAAAAAATTCCGTTTGTTAAAATGCATGGGATTGGAAATGACTATATCTACATAAATTGTTTTGATTTTTCCGTGGATTTACTCGATCTTGCTGATTTAGCTCGAAAAGTGAGTCATCGTCGATTTGGGCTAGGAAGTGATGGGTTAGTGCTCATCTGTTCTAGCTTAAAAGCTGAAATTAGAATGAGAATGTTTAATGCAGATGGAAGTGAAGCCGAAATGTGCGGAAATGCCGTACGGTGCGTAGGTGGATATGTTTTCAAACAAAAAATAGTTCACACGAAAAAATTCACTATTGAAACGTTAGCTGGTATGATCGGAATTGAAATCTTGGAAGACGGTTTAATTCAAGTTGATATGGGGACTCCAATTATAGATCCTCATATGATTCCCGTTAATATTGAAGGAGAGACTGTTGTAAATCATCCCATTTCAACACCCAATTATGAAGGGCGTTTTACAGCAGTCTCAATGGGGAATCCTCATGCTGTTTATGTTGTTAAAGATGTCAATTCCCTAGATTTAGCCACGATTGGTCCTGAGTTAGAAAATCACCACTATTTTCCTCATAGAATAAATTCTGAATTTATTGATATTATCTCTCGTTCTGAAATTAATTTTCGAGTTTGGGAACGGGGAGCGGGGGAAACTTGGGCTTGTGGCACAGGTGCAGCAGCTGCTTTGATAGCAGGAAATCTCCTCGATATCCTTGATAAAAAAGTATTGATTCATCTTAAAGGTGGAGATTTGGTATTGGAAACTAATGATTCCTTGAATAGAGTTTGGAAAACAGGTCATTATGTCATAGTTGCCACCGGTTTTTTTAATTATAATCCAGAAAGTGAAAATACCCAGAAAATTTAGTTTGGAGAAAGAAAACATGTTAGGATCTCAAATCAGCTTAGAAACTTCTGAAATCGCAGACCATCCTCCCGTTGTAGTCATGAAATTTGGAGGATCGTGTTTATTAAATAGCAGTTCTTTTCAAAAAATTAGTGAAATCTCATCACTATACAACACAAGCCAAAAAATATACATCGCATCGGCTCTCAATGGAGTAACCAATAAATTGATTCAACTAACAGCTTATTCTGAATCAAAATCACGCAGTTCAGCCCTCACCATCTTGGAAGAGATCAAATCCTTACATATTTCCATCATCGTCGACCTCTTTAATGGTTTTCCAACCTATGAACAGAAGGCTATTGAACATCTAAATGCTTTACTTTCCGAATTGCTCAAAGTAAATGATGAAATATTGGAATTTGGGTTAGAACCCTATTTCTCTGATTTCGTTTTATCATTTGGAGAAAAACTCAGCACATTCATTCTCCACCTCTATCTCCAAAAAGAAGGCTTAACTTCGTATTTCTTTTCAGGTGAAGATGTGATTATAACCAATGACAACTTTTCCAATGCTCTCCCCGATTTAGAGCGTACAAAATCACGTTATAGCAAAAAGATAATTCCCTTGTTATTTAAAAATAATAATAATTCCATCGTTTGTATAACTGGATTTATAGGACGAAATAAACAAGGCTATACAACCACCTTAGGACGCGGAGGAAGTGACTTTACTGCCGCGATAGCTGCCCGTGTTTTATTCGATTTGCTTAAATTCCCTATTTCCATCATATTATGGAAAGATGTTCAAGGAATTCTTTCTGGTGATCCCAAGGATGTTGAAAATCCTCACTTGATTCAGCAGATGAGCTATTCGGAAGCAAAAGAAATGTCCTTCTTTGGAGCTAAAGTTTTGCATCCAAAATGTTTATCAATCGTTGAAGAACAGAATATCGAAATTCAAATTCGTAATTTCACCCAACCATTTAATAATCAAGAATTCTCGACTATTTCAAATGTATCAAATGATCTAGCTATCATGGGTGTTAGTGCAATTAAAGATATGGATATGATCACGGTATCATCCGGGATTTTAGTTGATGTTCCAGGTATATTGGGGAAAATATTTACCCTTATGGGAAAAAACCTGATCAATGTGAGTATGGTTACCCAATCGAGTTCTGAAGTGAACACAACCTTTGTTGTTGAAGCTAAAGATGGCCAAAAATCACTTCAATTATTTCAAGATGATTCATATTTTGCAAAATGGTTCAAATTTGAAAAATTACGGGTGGGTATGATTGCAGTTGTAGGAACCAAAATCAAATTATCCAAAAATAAAATACTCGTTTTTCAAGCTCTTGATAAAATTGGAATTCATGCAATTTCTGTCGCTCAAAGTAGTGATGGCATCAATTTAACATTATTAGTGCCTTCAGAAAAGACACAAATTGTAATCAATGCAATTAATGAAGAATTTCGAGGAACTTCAAATGATTTAGAAAATTAGTGATCAAAAAAATGGTATTAGTCAATGAAAACTTCTTGAACTTGCAAAACAGTTATCTCTTCTCCGAAATTGCGCGAAAAACGCGTGAATTTATCGCATTACATCCTGAGGTAACAGTGATCAAGTTAGGTATCGGTGATGCTACCCGACCTCTTCCACTATCAGTTATCCAAGCTTTTCATCATGGTGTAGATGAATTAGCGGATCAAAAAACGTTTCATGGTTATGGACCCGAGCAAGGCTATGCTTTTCTTCGGGATTTAATAGTAGAAAATGAGTATAGAGCTCGAGGGATTGATATTGATCCAGATGAAATTTTCATTTCCGATGGATCAAAGTGTGATACGGGAAATATTTTGGATATTTTTGGAAAAAATATTGTTGCGATTTCCGATCCGAGTTATCCCGTCTATGTGGATACCAATGTGATGGCAGGAAATGCGGGAATAGCTACTGATAATGGGCAATACGCAGATATTGTTTACCTTCCTTGTAATCAATCAAACAACTTCTGTCCCGCAATTCCCAACTTTCATGTAGATCTGATTTATTTATGCTCGCCGAATAATCCCACAGGGGCAATTTTAAATAAGGTTGAAATGAAAAACTGGGTGGATTATGCCCTTCGTGAAAAGGCTATCATTCTATTTGATGCAGCCTATGAACGGTTTATTGTTGAAGATGATATCCCGCATTCCATTTTTGAAATTCCTGGAGCACTAAAAGTCGCAATTGAATTCCGAAGCTTTTCTAAAACCGCGGGATTCACGGGAACTCGTTGTGCCTTTACAGTGGTACCAAAAAGCTTGAACGCTTATGATTCAAAACAAAATGTTATTCCTATTCATCCCCTCTGGAACCGAAGGCATTGTACGAAATTCAATGGCGTTTCCTACCTGGTTCAAAAAGCGGCTGCTGCAATCTATACGGATATTGGTAAAAACGAAGTTGAGAATATAATCAAATATTATCAAAAAAATGCTGAAATTATCCGCAAGGGATTAAAACAAGCGGGTTTGGAGTTCTTTGGAGGGATAAATTCGCCATATATCTGGGTGAAAGCACCTCAAGGTCAAAGTTCATGGGAATTATTTGATCTCTTTCTAGAAAAGCTAAACATTGTAGGTACTCCCGGTTCAGGTTTTGGGCCTAATGGCGAAGGATTTTTTCGATTAACCGCCTTTGGAAGTATAGAAAACACTCAAGAAGCCATGAAGCGGATTCAAAACTATAATTTTGGTCTTGAAAAATAGTAAACCATTTTTTTACATTGATATTTGATATTCAGTATACATCACTTCCAACCGAAACAAACACACCACATCGTAAATGATGAGAGTCACAATTCCAAGAGATAATAGGCAAACTCAAAAAAGAAATTTAAAGGTTCTTCCATTTTTAAACCTTAATGTCAAAGAAATTATGGGAAAAAAGCGAATCAACACTGGATGAGGTTATCGAGCGATTCACCGTCGGGAATGATTATTTGTATGATATGCATTTAGCCTTTTTGATATATATGGGAGTGCAGCCCATGCTCGAATGTTAACGAAAATAGGAATTATAACGCCGTTAGAACTTGATGCCATACTTGGGGGATTAAAGCGCATAAAAAAGGAAATTGACCAACATTCCTTCGTGATGCAGCTTGAGGATGAAGATATTCATACAAAAGTCGAAAATATTCTGGTGAAGACTATTGGAGACATCGGAAAGAAATTGCATACAGCTCGTTCTCGTAATGATCAGATCTTAGTCCTTAGTTTAGGAGGAAACAATTAGTTCACATGCTATTTTCCAAAGTTTAAATTCTTATCCAACCAGTTAGGATAGTAGTTATTTCCGATTACTTGCATTTTAAAAGTAGTTCTTCAAAAACTGAAAAAAAAATTCTTCTTATCAGAAATATTCATTTTTAATCGAATTATTTTTAAACCATGTTTTTATAAAGATCCTACCGCAATGAAACAAGAACAATTGGTAGAATTGGCAAAAGAGTATGGAACTCCACTCTATATATACGATGGCAATATTATTTTACAAAGATATAAAGAGCTGTTTAACTTCATCAAATGGCCAAAATTGGAAATTTTTTATGCCATGAAGGCAAATTACAATATTGGCATTTTGCGCCTTTTAAAGGATGCTGACGCAAAGGTTGACATTGTAAGTCCTGCTGAAGCGATCTTGTGTTTGGAAATTGGATTTTCACCAGAAAATCTTCTCTTTACAGCCAATAATATTACCGAAAAAGAAATGCATGAAGTTCATAAACTAGGGCTTCTATTCAATATTGGATCATTATCTCGGTTGGAGAAATATGGAAAAGCTTTCCCTGGATCTAAGGTGTGCATTAGGTTTAATCCCGATGTTGTTGCAGGGTCTCATGTTAATATCCAAACAGGGGGGAATATCACAAAATTCGGAATTTTAATGCAAGATGTCCAAGAAGTAAAGAAGATTATTCAAAGCTATAACTTAACTGTTGTGGGTTTACATGAACATACAGGATCTGGAATTGCTGAGACTGAAAAAGTCTACCAAAGTATGACGAATTTACTAAGTATAGCTAAGGCTGAGAACTTTCCTGATTTAGAGTTTATCGATTTTGGAGGTGGTTTAAAGGTGCCCTATCATCCGGATGAGAGGCGGATAGATTATTTAAAATTTGGGGAAATCATATCCGAGATTTTCTCAGATTTTTGTAAAAACTATGGGAAGAAATTAGTGTTACGATTTGAACCTGGCAAATACATAGTTACAGAATCAGGATATCTTATTGTACAGGTAAACACGTTTAAAAATAATCGAGGACGGTTAATTGTGGGAACAAATTCAGGTTTTCCCCAACTTATTCGGCCCAGTTTTTATAATGCCTATCATCATATTGCTAATTTAACAAATCCAGATGGTGAAATGCAAAAATATGATATTTGTGGAAATATTTGCGAAACGGGGGATGTGTTTGCAAGTCAACGAGATCTTCCAGAAGTGCGGATTGGGGATTATTTAGTATTAGAGAACGCGGGAGCCTATTGTTATTCCATGGGTGGAATATATAATCTTAGAGCTATGCCTTCAGAGGTTTTATTCTATAAGGGAAAAGCCCACCTTATTAGGAAACAGTTAACTAATGAAGAATTGGTAAAGCAAATATTACAAGATTCATCTTAGTTTCTTCTTTTCGACAAAAAATCCTCAATAATCTAGATTTGAGCTCTATAATTAACATAGAAAGTATATAGATCGGTTTTTCCAAAATTTAGTTCCCATTTAATCACTTATTTTATGGAAAAATTAGAATAAGTTTACCCGATCAGGTGGATCAAGATTAAATTTCTGTATATGCTATTTTAAATGAGATCCCTGCCTTGAGAATTGATGAGGGGTTGTCTCCTCGGGAAATCATTAAACTAGGCTTTGATCCGGCGTTAGTCCACCGAATTGAAAGTCTTTATACTCGAACTGAATATAAACGTGCTCAACTTGTTCAAATTATCAAGATCAATAAAAAAACATTTGGTAAAGGTCGTAAGATTCCTGTGCTTAAACGCAGTTCCTACTAAGATTTTGATTAGCCGAAATTATTCTTCTGCCATGGTAATCAATGTTAACAGAGAAGTTTGAGCAATTTTCTTAATGAAATCAAAATCAAGGTGTTTAATGGTGTCCCCTCCTGTATGGTAATATGGGTATCTAAAATTTGCACTATCTGATATAAAAATCGCATGAATATTATCTCGCCAAAATGGTGCGTGGTCAGCTCTTAGCAAATCATGCATTTTAACATGTATGGTAGCATAATCCATTTCAGTATATATGGCTGCAACTTTCAAATTTACTTGTTTTGCGTTTTTCATAAATAAATCTGCTTCCGATGAAGAATTAATATCAACCAATAAAGATGCGAAATCTCCAACAGTAACATCCTTCACACCGGTAGTTTTGAAATTCTTGGTAAGAAATGGTATTGATTTTAGAATGGGTTTTGAAATTAATTTAAGTAGATTGACTGGCAATCCTTTAGGATATGTTTGGCTATTTTTTTTATTTGAGGTGTAACCCACAGTATCTACGTTAATTAGGCCTTTAATCTTCCTGCCTTGTGATTTTGCTTGAGCAACATAATGTGATGAGCCTAATAGAGCAGAGACACCTACCCATTCCTCATCTTTGTATAAAATTGAAATGTAATCCACCATAGAAATGTAAAAATTTCTCTCATTTTCATCTAATTTAGTTTCTTTCACTTTTAGCCTGAGTATCTCTATATCTGCTTTATTACGACTCTTATAAATAAAAGGAAGGAGCATCTCATAATTTTTTTTATATGATAACGTAGTAAAGGTATCTTTCTCAGTTATACTATATTTTTTGCCTAATTCCCAAATATCTTTTTGTACTTTAGGATTACCTTCTTCAAGGTCAAAACTTACAAAACGATAATTTCCACTAAATAAGCTTTGATTTTCATATATTATTCGTGCAGTTTCTATAACAATTGCAACGGCACTGGCATTATCATTGGCACCCGGCGCATTAAAAACGGTATCGTGATGGCCTGAGATTATAACTTCCCCTGCAGTTCCATTACTTAGATCAAGCTTGCCAATTATATTCTTAAAAGGAGTATCAAAGCCTTCAACATCAAAATCTTCTTCTATAACTTCAATTCCAATTTTTTCAAACTCAGCTATGATATATTCATAGGCTTTTATCAGTGCTTCTCGAGCAACAATGGGGTGTTTTATGCCTTGAAGATTGTATATATGAGAATATAATCGATTTTCATCTACTTCTTCAACCAGATCTAAATAATTTTTCATATCTTTCAACTCTTTTAATTCTTTGAGTGTATCTTAAACTTTATAATTTTTAAGATTTTAATTTTTCAATTTTAGAATTTTTTTTTGATTTTCAATTTCTTTTTAAATTCTTTTTTCTTAAATAAATTATAAGAATTTTGGTGTGATTTAAATGTCTAATGATGCAAGTAAACAAGCAATTGAATTTTTTGTCAAGCGCGGGGATTTAGCTAATAAAACCGCAGATCATCATGTGCGGGATAATGAATTTGCAAAAGGAATTAAGTTATATCATCAAGCATATAGTTTTTATAAGAAAGCTTTTCAAAGTGTGCCGGATGATGAGGAATTGAAGCAAAAATTGGAAGATGTTCGGCAGAAATACCAGAATGCAAAGGAAAAAGACAAACTTAAGGCATAGGGGTATTATAATTAGTCTTATTCTTTTTTTTTATCTATCTATCAATTTTAAATTATTAAAAGAATTTTCAAAAGAATCGTTCCTCTAATTGAGCCTTAAAATAACTAAAAAAAGAAAGATCGCCCTCCCACGTCGGGATTATGATCGAAAATTCTTCAAGAAACATATCTCTAATTTTACCCAGTTGTTTTCGGATTGAACTATCTTTTTCTTTGGTTTTAGAACGACCGATAACAAAAAAAGGAACCGGTACTTTAACAGGGACTATCATTATCTTAGAATTTCTCATCTTAATTGCATCGATAGAGTCTTCTGCCAGATTTTGGACCGCGGACATGAATCCTGAGAAAATCATTGGGTTTATACCTTCAACAATATCTTTGGATTGAACTGATAGGTATGGTAAACCGTTTTTATTAATGATCCATAATTCTTGTAGTTTTAGTCCCACGCCAATTATTACCTCGTTTTTTAATATTAATAATATTTTTTCCAAGTTGAGTAAAAAAGATATTGATTTACTGTTTATTTTGACTATGCTCCGATATTGATGATTTTTACGTCTTTTACTCGTTGAACCTTTAGAAATTCGTCTCTGACTTCTTCAATTGAGATGTTTTCTTTACGCAATGTAGCTGCATTAATATAAGTTTCATAAAAGCAGTTTATTGCTTCAAAACATAAACCTGTCGTGTGAATTGTCCCAATATCCAAGTTATATTTTTTTAAAACATCAGATATGCCCTTAACTAGGTCTGGGGAAAATTCTTTCAACCGAATTAGAATTTTTTTAACATCATTATTTTCGCAAGGAAAAATACTAAGCTTTATGAGGTCGTTTGCAGGGATAAAAATAAAGAGGTAATACGGAGTAGATATCAATTTTTCTCGAACAGAATTAGGAATGAAAGTATTTTCATCAAAATCTTTTTTTTGCATTAATTTACCATAGGATATCTGTTTTTTATCTTGTTCCATTCAAAATGCCACCTAATATCTATTTAGAGTATGTTGCTAAAAAGTTTTCTTAAAAATAATTTGTTATTTAAGATTAGATCTCATTTATTGGAATAAAAAACATGATGGTAATATTCGAATGACATCTGGATTTGGATCTAAATAGTAGTACTGTTGAATAATTTAAGAAATGGGAATTAATTTGAGGAAGCTATTTTGAAAGAAATTCTACATAAAAATTCAATTCCGTTTCATTCAATTTATTTAATCGACGGAGAAACTGGTTGTGAGTTGATAAGCAAAAATTATTCCGATAATGAATACGACGTGAATGTAATAACCGGAATGTTTAAGGCCTTAGAGAGTTTTATCAATCATTTGGCTTATAGCGACAGATACGAGTACCTTCAAGAAATTAACTTCAAAGGGTTACGTATTGTTTATGAGCGTTATAATCCCGCTTTTGGGAAAAAATCTCTTTTGTGCGTTGGTATCTCAAAAAAAGTTGAAGATGCAAAGATTGAGCATGCTTTCTTGCAAAAAATTGTTATTGATTTTTACAATGTTTATGAACCGATTATTCAGCATTTTAAAGGTGATGTAATGCCCTTTCAGTGTTTTTTTAATCGATTGGAGGAATACCAATACAACTGGAATTCGGATCAGAAAGAACCATCTTTCCTCGGTTATAATTCTCCTCAAATTGTAAAAACTCTGAATTTTCCCGAGTTTCATGGATTTCAACGTATATCAGATTAATAAAAACTCCTGATTCACTCTTGATTTATTCCTTTTTTACTTCTTGTTTAATTTTTAATTACTTCTAAGAAGGGAACAATTGCGAGTATAGATCACTATTTTTATTATCCGTTGCTAAAGTAATCGCAGTAAGCGTAATGTCGAGCATATCTTGTGCTTCTCTGAGAATTCGATTGAAATCGTCTGATTCTTCATTCAGGTTGAATTCACGTGCATATTTTAATACCTCTTGATTGACCTTTTTTTTCAAATTTTCAATTCTGCTTAGATCTTTTGATTGTAAAGCCAAAGATTTAATCCAATTTTCAATTTTGAATTTAATTTGCTTTACTGTATAATCATCCTTTTCATCTTTTTTATCCTGATTAACCATATTTTCCATTTTTCTACTGGATTTGTTGGTATAATTGCTTTGAGAAAATATTGGCTTAACTATAGTGCAGAGATTTATTATTAATGCTGAAGGGGCTAATCCAAGAAGTGATCGGGCAAGCGTTGAAATAATTTTTTTTTTATCGGTTAATTGAGAATTAATGATATAAATTTCTATTATACGCAAAAGGATGTCAATTAGAAGGAGATCGTTCAATTGGTCTAGAGTTTTTGCTCTGTTTAAAGTTTCAAGCAATGTTTGGTAGATAATCTCTCTTAAAGGAAGAATATCTCTAAATGGTGCGAAATAGAGAATGAAATCCAATACGGTGCGGGCTGCTTTTTCTTTTTCTTCTAAACTAGTAAAATTTTTTTCGAGATATTTTGATATTGAGGAATTTGCAGATTCTATACTAAGAAATTCGCCTATTTGGTTTATAATTGAATAGTATTTTTCTGACATTGGGTTTAGTTCTCCTAAGGTTCAAGATTATCTACACAACTAAATAATAAATAAGTTTCTATAAATGTAAAATTGTTAGGATGCTTAATTTATCATTAGATGTAAATCTATCAATTCAAAAAAAAACAAAAACTATTATTTCGAAAAAATTGGATAGTGTATTCAAACCTATTCAAAAATGGGCCAATATTCCCACATATCTTGACATAATAATACCTAATTTTTAAGCTATATTGCTATTTCGTTAAGTTTTATTACATTTTGGGAAAAATAATTATAGGTTTCTTTAATATTTCGTTATCTATTTACCTCTTTTTATGATAGGGACCGTCAGATAAGACAATAAATTTATAAGGGATAATTTTCTTTTCTGTTGTAGGAGTTGTATAGGAGTTGAAAAAATTGCATGGTGAATATTTTTTTACAGGTGAGAATTTTTATCTCCAGAAGACTTATTAAAAACTCAATCAATCCTATAATTTTATTTCTTTTTATCAATGCATGGTCTTTTTATCGTTTTTATTT